>CAKTGD010000035.1 GCA_934561335.1 uncultured Oscillospiraceae bacterium | reverse complement strand
CAGCATCATCATCTGGATAACCTGATCTGGGTGTGGAATTCTCCGCTTCCGGAAGGCTATGTCGGGGATGAATACTGTGATATTATTTCCCGGGATCTTTATACCGAACCGCATATGCATGGTGCCTATGAGGAGCAGTATGAGGAGCTTTTGAAGGTGACGAAGCAGGACAAGGGAGCAGCTCTTGGAGAAACCGGTATTCTGCCGGATCCAGAGGCTCTTATGGAGAAAAAGGTACCGTGGCTGTGGTACATGACCTGGAGCTTTGATTTTGCTTTAAATGAGAAGTTCAATTCCGATACAGCACTTAAGAAATTATATGAAAGCAGTTATGCGATTGACCTTGAAGAATATCAAAGAAGGAGGAGGTAATCATGCCGCAGAAGGCAACGGTAGATAAGCTGCTGGCTGAGAGTTTTAAGGAACTGGTAGCCGTTACACCGGTAGAAAAGATTACAATCAAAGAAATTACCGATAAAGCGGGTGTGATCCGGCCGACCTTTTATAATCATTTTCAGGACAAATATGAATTGCTGGAATGGATCATCCGGACGGAAATTCTGGACCCGATCCTTCCCCTGTTTCAGGGCGGCTTCATCCGCGAAGGCTTTACACTTGCCTTTCAGAATGTCGAAAAGGATAAGGAATTCTATAAAAAGGCGTGTAAGATGGAAGGACAGAATTCCTTCCGTGACATCAGCGAACAATGTATTAAAGAATTACTCTGTCAGTTCATCAAGGAGCAGGTTGGGGAGAATGCCAAGCTTCACAACTGAATGCCGAGTGAATATCTGGCAGAATATTATGCACAGTCTATGAGTTATGTGCTGCAGCGATGGCTGGAATCCGACCTCGTACTTCCGGCCTCGGAAGTTGCAAAGCTTTATTATTATATTCTCAATAACTCTATGGAAGAGATACTCGCAAAGATGCGATAGCAATGAGAAGGGCAGATGACAAACGGATAAGTTCTGAAAGTAAACAATTTATTGCTTACTTTTCAGGACTTATTTGTTTGGCAGGTTGGAGGGCGAATGCCCGACAACGAGAAATCACGTAGTGATTTCGAGTCTGCCCGTCGGTAATATCAAACACAAAGCGGTCTGCCCGTCGGTAATATCAAACACAAATCTATTTATACAAATCCCCTCCAATGTATATTTTCTATAAACAATTCCCTGACTCTTGTTCAGTTAACATAAACGAACCCTCTCAAATTGTATATTCCCCCTAAACAATTCATTCAGATTGAATCTGTCAGCAATAGTCTTTTTCCAATATGATACTCAGTAGAAACATAAAAAATAGTAACTGTTCAGTATTTTCAGAGTTACGAAAAACCCTCATATCATTATATGAAACAGTTGGAAAAAGAATCAGGGAAAACCCTGAAAAGGAGGTTTTATGAAAAAGTTTGCGAAAGGAATTGTCAAATGCAGAGTGATGATTCTGATTCTTGCCGTAGCACTGCTGATTCCGTCAGCCATCGGCTATTTCAATACCAGAATCAATTACGATGTATTAACTTATCTGCCCAAAGACATTGAAACCATGGTTGGTCAGGATATTCTGCTGGATCAGTTCGGCGTGGGAAGCTTTTCCATGTATATTGCGGAAGGGATGGACGCCAGGGATGTCTCTGCTTTGAAAGCGAAAATCGAGCAGGTTGACCATGTGGACTCCGTGCTGTGGTATGACAGCTTTATGGATCTGAGCATTCCAATGGAAATGCTGCCGGATGAAATTTATGATGCGTTCAATAATGCATCCACGGACAGCACGATGATGTTTATTCTGTATGATACCGGAATGTCTGCGGATGAAACGATGGATGCGGTTGCCGAGATCCGGAAGCTCTCCAATGAACAGTGCTTCTTAAGCGGAATGTCCGCGATTGTTACCGATACGTGAGACCTGTCTAACAAAGAAACACCGATTTATGTCTGTATTGCGGTGATTCTTTCCACGATTGTTCTTTCCCTTACGATGGACAGTGCGCTGATTCCGTTATTTTTCCTTTTAAGTATTGGATTTTCCATTGTATATAATCTTGGAACCAATATTTTTATGGGGGAGATCTCTTATATTACACAGGCACTGACGGCAGTGTTGCAGCTGGGTGTTACGATGGACTATTCGATTTTCCTCTGGCACAGCTATCAGGAACAGCAGCAGACCCATCCCGATAAAAAGGAAGCCATGGCAGAAGCAATTGCCACAACCTTTACCTCTGTTATCGGAAGCTCGACCACAACAGTTGCAGGGTTCCTGGCACTTTGCTTTATGAGCTTTACCTTAGGATTGGATTTAGGACTTGTTATGGCAAAGGGTGTTATCTTCGGTGTGATCTGTTGTGTAACCGTATTGCCGTCCATGATTCTTATTTTTGATAAAGCGATTGAAAAGACCAGACATAAGCCATTTATGCCGAGCTTTGAAAAGACCTCTGCGTTTATGACAAAGCACTATGTCCTGTTTGCGATCCTGTTTGTCCTGATCTGGATTCCGGCGATCTGGGGTTATAACCACACCGGTGTTTACTACAATCTGGATTCCAGCCTTCCGGAGGATCTTGCCAGCGTATAGGCAAACAGCAGGCTTTCCGATGACTTTGATATGGGAGCAACCCATATGGTGCTGATGGATGTAAATCTTTTGGCGAAGGACAAAGCTGCAATGATGGATGAAATGGAGGATGTGAAGGGCGTCAAGGCAGTTCTGGGACTCGAAAAGATCGTAGATCCTTCGATTCCACAGGATTTCATTCCGCAGGAAATCCTGGATACGCTCGAAAGCGAGGAATACGAATTGGTACTGATCACTTCCGAGTATGCCGTTGCTTCCGACGAAGTAAATGTGCAGTGTGATACATTGAATCAGATTTTGAAAAAGTATGACGGCAAGGGCATGCTGATTGGTGAGGCGCCGTGTACGAAGGATCTGATTGAGATTACGGATACGGATTTTAAGACTGTAAGTGCGGTTTCCATAGGAATTATTTTTGCGATTATTTTCTTTGTGTTCAAGTCAGTGAGCCTGCCAATTATCCTGGTTGGTGTCATTGAATTTGCAATTTACATCAATATGGGTCTTCCTTATTACACCCATACGACCTTACCGTTCATCGCATCTATTGTCATCGGTACGATCCAGTTGGGATCCACCGTAGACTATGCGATCCTGATGACGACAAGATACAAGACGGAGAGAAGCTCCGGTAAGAGCAAACAGGAAGCGATTACAATTGCACACAGCTGCTCCATTCAGTCAGTCATTGTCAGTGCGTTGAGCTTTTTCGCCGCAACCTTTGGCGTCGGACTTTATTCGGATATTGATATGATCAGCTCCCTGTGTAACCTGATGGCAAGAGGCGCGATTATCAGTATGTTTACGGTGATCTTCATGCTGCCGTCCATGTTCATGATCTTTGATAAGCTGATCTGCCATACCAGCATCGGTTTTACGCCGGAGAGTGCAGCGAAGGAAAAGGCCCGCAAGGAAAGAAGACATCATGTTTCGAGAAAGCCGAAACTGAGCTAGGGCATCGCTTCTCATAAGTCAGATTTAAGAGAAAAGCAGATCTGACAGGGAAAAGGATAGTTATACGGAAACAGTATGTAAAGGAATATAGAGTCAAAAGAGTCGTTATGAGTCAGAAAGGAAATCAATATGAAAAATATGGAAATTAATAAAAAGCTTGGATTTAAAGTAGTTGCCGTTTTAACAAGTGCCTCCATGATCCTGGGAGGCCTTGCCGGATGTGGAAGGGAAGCTGTGCAGGATACCGATACAGCTGTGATTGAACAGAGTGCAGAAGCAGATGAAAATGATGATCTGCTTTCCAATGTAATGAACCAGGTGGCACACCGTTCTACTACCACAGGCATGGAACCGAGAAAAGACGAAGTCGTTTATGTCATGGCAGATGCACAGGGAAATACCCAGAAGATTATCGTCAGCGACTGCCTGAAGAACGCAAACGGAGAAAGCACCATCACCGATGCTTCCTCCTTAACGGACATCAAGAATGTCAAGGGAAATGAATCCTATACGGTAGATGCCGATGGAAATCTAGTCTGGAATGCAGACGGAAGCGACATTTATTATCAGGGAACGACCGATAAGGAGCTTCCGGTCGATGTGTCCATCAGCTATGAGCTGGAGGGAAAAGAAATTGCACCCGAAGATCTGGTTGGAAAGACCGGAAATGTTACGATCCGTTTCACTTATACCAATAATGAGAAAACAACCGTTGAAGTAAACGGCAAGGAGAAGGAAGTTTATGTTCCGTTTGCCATGATTTCCGGAGCTATCTTACCGGCAGAGCATTTCAGCGATATTGAAGTGACAAACGGCAAAGTAATTTCCGAAGGAGATAACAATATCGTTGTTGGTATGGCTTTCCCGGGACTTAAGGACAGCGTGAACATCGACAGCCTGAAAGAGAAAGCAGTGGATGAAGAAGCCAAAGAAAAGCTGGATGAAGTAGAAATTCCGGAAACCGTTGAGATTCATGCTTATGCAACCAGTTTTGAAATGAACCAGACGATGACGATGGCAATGTCCGATCTGTTATCCGATCTCAACATGGATGACACACTCGATATCGACACCAGCAGGATCACGGATTCCATGAATGAATTGAAGGATGCCACCCGGCAGTTAAAGGATGGTTCCACAGAGTTAAACGATGGCGCTACCACCTTACAGGAGGGTGCACAGACCTTAGCCGATAAGTCCAGGGATCTTGATTCCGGCGCAGGAGAACTTAAAGATGGTGCACAGGCTTTGAATAATGGTGCACAGGCCTTGAATGATGGTGCAGAAAGCCTGAATTCTGGTGCTGGCGATCTGAAGGCAGGAATTGATCAGGTGGATAGTGGGGTATCAAGCCTTAAAGATGGTACTGCTTCTTTAGTGAACGGAGCCAGTGAGTTAAATAGTGGAGCAGGGCAGTTAAGAGATGGAATTAATCAGGCAGCAGCCGGAGTGGATCAATTGAAAGCTGGACTGGAAGCAGATGATGGATTAATCAAAGGGTATGCAGCGGCAAAAGCCGGTGTGCAGGAATTGGTTGGAAAAATTTCAGGAGTATCTGGTGTGGCCGGGAGTGTTACACAGGCAGTTACCGATTTGGGAACATATATTGCAACTCAGGCGGCAGCAGCCGGGCAGGTTGTAGCTGCAGGTGAGCCTTCAGCACCGCAGTTTGACGGTTCAACTCCGGATTTTAATGGGACAGCTCCGGAAGCACCGGAAGCAAATGAAGATGGAAGTTATAGTGGAGAGACCATTGCAGCATATATACAGGCTGTTGAAGCTTATAAAGCAGCAGTAGAAAGCTATCAGGGAGAAGTAAGTAATTATGCAGGTGCAGTAGGTGACTATCAGGGAAAAGTAGCCTCTTATTCGGCAGATGCAGCAAATTACTATATAAACATGGGCAAACTTGATGCCTATAAGGATGCAGGAGCACAGGTGCAGAATATGGCAGGTACACTTCAGGGAGCTATAGGTGGAGCAGCTGGCAGCGAAGAAGATGCAGCGAAAATCCAGCAATTACTTGCCGGTATGGAAGCCATTAGTACGGGGTTGAATCAATTGGATGCCGGTATCAATAAGTTACGCTCCGGAGACGATGGAAAAGGTGGTCTGGCTGCACTACAGGCAGGTGCTTCCCAACTTGCTGATGGTACCGCTTCGGCAGTGGATGGTGCGAAACAATTGGATGCCGGTGCATCGCAGTTAAAGGATGGAACTTCACAGCTAAGCAGTGGCGCTCAAACCTTAAAGGATGGAACTCAGACCTTAAAAGAAGGAACACAGACTTTGAAAGAGGGAACTATCTCTTTGTTAAATGGAACAGTTACTTTAAAGGACGGCACTTCCCAGTTTGTAGACGGAACAGCAGAATTAAATGACGGTGCAATACAGCTTCTTGATGGAACCGGAGAATTAATGGATGGTTTATTCACCTTTGACGAGGAAGGAATCAGCAAGTTAACGGATCTGTTCGGGGACAACGTACAGGATGTGATCGATGAACTGAAAGCAGTCTGTGATGCAGGACGCGGTTACAAGATTTACTCCGATTCTGCTTCGGATATGGACAGCAGTGTGAAGTTCATTTACAAAACAGAAGCGGTCGAATAACGCGGATGGGAGTCTGATATGACGATACTGGAAATGGCGTTGATCGCCGCAGGACTGTCCATGGATATCTTCGCATGGACAGCCTGCCGAAGCACACTTTTTTCGAATGTTGGAAGAAAGAAGCTGTTCAGTTTTATCGGAGCCTTTGGGATATGGGAATTGATTTCCATATCTCTTGGCTTTTATGTGGCAAAGCTGCTCAGGATGACAAAGCTGCTGGATCACTCGGAAGGTTTTATAAAACTGATCGCCGTGGTAATCTTCTTTGCCCTGGCAGTCCGGATGCTGCTGCTTGCCATGGGAAAGGAGCTGATTGACGAACGAAGACAGGATGAGGTGCAGTTCCTTTCCCTGATGAAGGACACGTCCGTTATTGCAGCAAGAACCTTTCTTGTGGGGCTTGCGGTTTCCTTATGCAATACCGGAGTGATACAGCAATATGCACTCCTGCTTTTACTGGGAGTCCTGATGGCAGTTGCCGGATTGTATGCCGGCTATACCTATGGCTTTCAGATCAAATCCAAAGCTTATTTTGCAGGATTTCTGTGCCTGCTGGCTGCGGATGTGGAATTTATCGTGCGGTTTCTTGTGGCATAGTAAGTAAGGACCATATGCGACTTCTTTTATAATGAAAAACAGCTATAACGCCAGTATTTATCAGCGTTGTAGCTGTTTTTGGTACGCTTAATGGAACACATTTATGTAATAGGTGTTGATACAAAAGGGTCAACACCTATTTTTATTTAAGTAAGGAATATATTGGACTTGGTGACATGGAGACAGACAAAAGATATTTTTTTGTATCATAAAAGTACATTATTACTATATATGAGATTAAAAAATAGGAATGGAAATAATCTAAAGTTGGTGGAAGGATAATGAAGCAAACCACTGGAAGTTGCTAATTTATTTGCAGAGCATAATAATCTTTGAATATATATTAAATTATATAAATATAAAGGTTTACATATTTCATTTTAATGTATCTTTGTAAAAATAAAGAATTATTATGGGAGGTAATATGGGTCAGAAGATTGTTAGTATAAAATTAGTAATAGTAGGGATTGGGGCTTGGATAGGTGATGTGTTTGGTGTAATGTGGCAAACTTTATTATTACTATTTCTTTTAATGGTGGTTGATTACATATCAGGAATGTTAGCTGCTAAAAAAGAGGCGTTAGAACATCCGGATAATTGTTTGTATGGGTGGAGTAGTAAAAAGAGTGTTATGGGAATATACAAAAAAGCAGGGTACATATTGACAATATTGGTTGCTGTGAGCACAGATTACATTTTGTTTTATTTCTCAGATAAAATAGAATGGGACATGCCAACAAAAACCTTATTTGGATTACTTATAACACTTTGGTTTGTAATAAATGAATTACTATCCATTTTAGAAAATGTAGGTCGTATGGGGGTTATGTTACCAGATATTTTATATAAGGTATTAACAGAATTGAAAAATAATACGGAAGAGAAGAGATAGAAAAAGAGACCACGTTGATATATGTAAAAACTTAGGTTTATCAAAAATAGATACTAGAAGTTTTAACTTGTCAGTATACGGAAGAATAGAAAAATCATTTATTGAAATATACTTGGTATAGTAGCCTGCAGAAATATATCAGTTTTGATATGTTATCTGGCAGGCTTTTCTAGTTTGGTTTAGCAGATATATAGATTTATGAAGAAAAAGTAAATTAGTTATATCGACAAAAATATTATCATCATGTATAATGATATACAAGATGATAAGGAGAAAAAAGAATGAAGAAGTTGTCGGATTCTGAATATGAAATTATGAAACTACTGTGGAGCAGAGAAACCCCTTGTACATCCAATGAGATTTTGGAAGGTGTAAAAGAAAAACTCGACTGGAAACTGGCAAGTATAATGACAGCTTTAGCCCGTATGGTTGATAAGGGGTATGTATCCTGTGATCGAAGTACACGTACAAATTATTATTCGGCTGTTGTGTCAGAGGAACAGTACAAAATGGAAGAAAGCGAATCTTTGTTGGAGAAACTTTATGATAAATCTACAACTAAATTAATTGCGAGCTTATATAAGGGAAATAAAATTTCAGAAAAAGAAATAAAAGAACTTAGGGAATATCTTGAGTCGTTAGAAAGAAAATGACGTAAGGGATTATGGTCAGTGCGTAAAATTGTGTTCTGGGAGGAAAAACATGTTTTTTGTTAACATATTGGAAACAACATTGTCGTGTAGTGCCGTTATTGCGGTAGTGTTGATTCTTTCATTAACTATAGGAAAATTTTTTCAATCCAAGTATAAAAAGGGAATTTGGTTATTGATTGCACTACGGCTTTTAATCCCGGTTTCGTTTTTTTGCTTTTTAAATCCATTTGTGGTAGAAGTTGAAACAGTAGAATATGAGGAAAAAGAACAAACGGACAGCATATCTACAATAGGAAAAGCACATGAACATTCAGAAAGCAATTCTGAATTTGACAATATGGAATATAGTGAAAAGCAACGTAAGCTTTTTGATAGAGGACATTTATTAACGGGAATATGGATAGCAGGTGCGATTACATTTATTACTTATCATATTATGTGTTACCTGATATTGCGTAAAAAAATAGAAAGAGAAAGCTATTCATGCAGCAGTCCGGAATTACTGGAAGTTGTGAATGAAATATTTATAGGAGAGAAGAAGAGAGTTCCTATACTTAAGGTATGGGAGCGTGTGGAAAACGCTCCATTTCTCATGGGAGTATGGCATCCGTGCTTAATTATACCAAAAGAAAAATATACAGACAGGGATTTATACTACATAATCAAACATGAATTTATACATTGGAAGAAAAATGATATTTTGTTTAAATTTTTACTTTTAGTGGCAAATAGTCTGCATTGGTTTAACCCCCTTGTCTGGTTTATGAACAAACAGGCAAATATGGATATAGAGATGGCTTGTGATGAAGAAGTCATGAAAGAGGCATCATTTGAAGAGAGGGTAGAGTATAGTGAAATTATTATGGCATGTATTTCTAAAGGTTTTTCTTCGTATCCAATGTTATCAACCGGATATGTGAAAGAGGTTCGTATGGTTAAAATCAGGTTTGATAACCTGCTTGGGGATAGAAAGAAAAAGAAAGCAGTTCTGGCCGTCTGGGGAGTTGCATTAGCACTCTTAGTAAGTAGTGGAATGATACAAATAAAGGAAGTGGAAAGAGTAAAGAAAAGTTCCGTGATAATTGATTATGGAAACGAGGTAAAAGTAGATATAGATGGAAATGGAGAAACAGATAGGGTGCTTGTGAATGATGTGCGTTCAGGCGATGAGGCATATACACAGTTAGTTGGTATTTTAGATTCGGGAGATGAGATACTTATTAATTATAAAGGATATTACTCTTCCTTTGTTGTAACAGGAGATGTGACAGAAGACGGGCAGACAGATGTATTGCTTATTATGGGTGATACGGGGAGTACCTTTGGTGCAATAAATGCAGTAGTTCTGCATCTGGAAAATGGAACATGGAAAGAATATAATTCTGATTTCATAGAAAATCCACAAATATCAATCGAACAACCTAAAAGTTTTAATAGAGAGGACTGGATGACAAATGTTTATATAGGAGCTACGATGATTGAAAAAAATGGAAAGATCTTTTTACGTCTTATTACACCAGTCGACATAATCAATGCAGAAACAGTGAAATGCATAGATGCTTCATACAGAGCGGATGGTTGGTATATAGAAAATGTGCAGCTTATTGAGAGTTACTATACGAATAAATGTTATAAAAAGTTGTTGATAAACACATACGATTATGAAGAATAAAAAAAACACATCATTTGGTTTACAAATGATGTGTTTTTTTCTCCTTATATTATGTAGCAGCTACAAAATAATATAAAAAGGAGAAATAAATATGGGATATGGAGATTCATTAAGTAGCACTAATGACCTGAAAGGCAGAGACGGTATTGATTTATTAGCTCGTATGATTTATTCTGAGGCTGGAAATCAGAGCGAAGAGGGAAAGCGAGCATGCGCCTTTGTTGCCAAAAATAGAAAGGATAAGAATGCCTCGGAGTTTGGTGGCAATACTTGGGAAGGCGTTTTGCTAAAAGAAAACCAGTTCGTGGGAATGACAACAGCTAATGCACTTAGACCCGATACCAGCTCAACTGTATGGTCAACCAGTCTGGACATTGCCAAAAATCTTTCAAGCAAAACCAATCCAATTGGTAAGTGCTTGTGGTTTAACACGAATTCACTCTATTCTTCAAGAATCAGAAATGCAAATGGTCAGGGAGGACCGGAACAGTACAAATTTCCGGGTGGTGAGTATCGCGATGTAGTAGAGAAAAAGGTGATAGGAAATCATACTTTTTTTAGAGTAAGTGGATATTAAAAAATGTAGGGCATCAATTATGATGCCCTTTTTTTATGGAGCAGTCTACTTATGTTAATTGATAAAAGTTTGAAATAAAATGCTGAAATTGTCTTAAAAGAGTAAAAATCTTAAAAAGAGAGGAAAATGAAATATGTGATTATAACAAATAAAAAAAGAAGCATCAAAATGAAAAATATTGTTTCTTTTGGTAAATTATATGGAATTTATATTTAGGGACAATACATCTGAGTTTACATTTTGATATAAAACGCCACCTTCAATAGACGGAGGCGTGACATTTGATGATCAAAGAACTGATTAGTAAAGCTCAG
This sequence comes from uncultured Oscillospiraceae bacterium, assembly GCA_934561335.1. The sequence goes on along the minus strand of CAKTGD010000035.1, from coordinate 838 downwards.
AATGGTAATAAAGAATGTATGCAACAGTTAATTTGTATGTTTGATCCCTTGTTGCAAAAATACGCAAGAAAATTACAAAAAGAAGACGCATCTGAAGACCTTGTGTTAAGTTTTATAGAATTAGTTATATCTATAAAATTAAATAATTTTGCAGGATGTGGAGATGGAACTTTTGTCTCATATATACAAGTTTCAGTAGGAAATTGTTATAAAAAGATATTAGAGAAAATTATCAAAGACAAATCTGTAATTTGTATTTCGGATTTATCTGATGAACAAAGGTTCTATTTTGATGTTAAATTGTCTAAGAATGATAACTATAATATTTTAGATGAACTGGGGGCAAGTAAAATTTTAAATAAATGGGAATATGAGGTTGTATATATGATTTATATTTGCGGATACAGTGCAGCAAGTATTGCAAGAATAACGAATAGGACGAGGCAGTCTGTGAATCAAACTAAAAATAGGGCGTTGAAAAAACTGAAAGATAGTTTTGATAGAAAAAGATAATTTGCTAACTTATATACATATTATCATCAAAGTACAAATTATAATGTTTGGGTAGAGATTTAATTGATTTGATTAGTGGTCCAGTTAATAAGTATTTTCTATGGCATGAAAGGACTGAGGAGAAGAGAGTATATATTGGTATCTATAGGGAAAATATGATTTTATAATATTAATAATGTAAAATAGAAGAAAATTAAACATTTTTCAGATGGGGAATTTATCGTGCGGTTTCTTGTATCGTGAAGAAATCTATGCTATAATGCCCTCGTAGAAATATATTATGAGGGAGGACTCACAAATGAAGAAATTTTCTGTTAAAACAGTA
>CAKTGD010000034.1 GCA_934561335.1 uncultured Oscillospiraceae bacterium | reverse complement strand
AGAACACCGACTATCCTAACGTTGGCGAAATGGTCGATACCGACAATGTGTACAACGTCTACTACGTCAAGGACAATACCCAGACCAAGACCCTTTCCTACACCGTCAAGCATATGGTAGGCGGTGAGCAAAAGTTCTCCCACACCTATACCGAGGATGTCTGGATCAACGCTCCTGACACCATCAAGATTCAGGATGGCTCCTTGGCTCAAAAGACCTATAAGGGCTACAAGTTCGACAATATGGATCCCGCAACCGTGGGTGAATCTGTTGCCAGCGGTACCATCATCACCCTGACTTACGTCAAGGACAACGACCAGACCCAGGACACTCAGTACACCGTCAAGTACTACAAGGGTGGCGTAGAGCAGCCCAACGATATGCTGACTGTCACGGGTACTGCGTGGGTTAATGACGATCCTGCCATGATTGCCATCGCCGAAGGCGGCATCCCCGCTCCCGCTGACAAGTACGAAGGCTACCAGCTGGCCGAGGGGCAGACGTATCCTGACGCCGGTACTAAGGTTGAAAGCGGCACTGAGTACACCGTCAACTACGTTGCTCGCACCGACTTGACCTACACCGTCAAGTATCTGGAGAAGGATACCAACAAGAAGCTGCACGATCCCAAGATTGTTGACAAGCAGACCTTCGGCGCTGAAGTCACCGAGAAGGCCATCGACATCACCGGCTATGATAAGGTCGAGCCCTCTGAGCAGAAGTTCACCATCAATGCCGACAAGAACGAGATCACCTTCTACTACACCGCTCGCACCGACCTCAAGTACACCGTCAACTATCTGGAGAAGGATACCGGCAAGGAGCTGGCCAAGCCCAAGACCGTGGAAAATCAGACCTTTGGTACTGCAGTCACCGAAAAAGCCATTTTCATTAAGGGTTATTGGCCTTGCAATCCTGCCAAGGAAACGATTATCATCGACGTTGATGAGAATGTGATCAACTTCTACTACGGTCCATACAACAACCCCCGCTTCCCCCAGGTGTCCGACGATACCAGCAGTACGACGAACACTGGCGCACTGAAAAGCCCCAAGACCGGTGATGCCAGCAACCTGTCCCTGTGGTTCGCCCTGCTGTTCGTCAGCGGCGGTGTGCTGATGGGAACTGCGGTAATTGGCAGAAAGAGAAAGTACAACCGCTAACTGTACCCCGTACCTCGGTACGAATTCCCAAGTAACACAAAAAGCGCCGTAGTAATACGGCGCTTTTTGTTGTCCGGGAATGGCTTTGGCAGCACAAAAGGCTCCCGCTGGGAGACGCAGCGTTTTCTTCCGCTGCTTCCCCCGGAGGGAGCCTTTATCTACGCTATTCTTATTCCGTTTGCGGCGGCAGCCGGTTTTCCCGCAGCGTATACACATCCGTGCGGCGCGCCGACAGCACCGGCAGCTGCTGCCGTATATCTGCCACACGCTCCATATCCAGTGTCACCACGGCGGTCTCTTCCCCCGCGCCGCACTGGTGCACCACCGTGCCCCACGGATCGCACACAATGGAGTGGCCCCATGCCACGTAGCCCGCGTGTACATCGCGCGCCGTTGCGGTGCCCACCATGTAGCACTGCTGATCCACCGCCCGACAGCGGAACAGAAGTTCCCAATGCGCCGGGCCGGTATGCATGTTGAAGGCCGCCGGCACGAAAATCACCTGCGCTCCGGCCAGCGCCATCAGCTGCGACAGTTCCGCAAACCGCAGATCGAAGCACACGCAGACGCCCATTATCCCCCACGGCGTGGGGAAGGTGGTCACCCGGTCGCCGGCCGCCAGCGTTTCCGACTCCATAAACCGCGTCCCGCCACGGATATCGATATCGAAAAGGTGTACTTTGCGGTGCTTGGCCACACACCGCCCCTCCGGGTCGAACACATAGCAGGTGTTGTATACGCGGCCTTCCGCCAATTCCGGCACGGTGCCGCCCACCAGCCAGATATGCCGCGCCGCTGCCAGTGCGCTGAGCGCCTGCCATGCCGCGCCGCCCTCCGCCTCGCCATATTGGCGGAAGCAAGCATTGTCGTAGGGACAGCAGAACATCTCCGGCAGCACTGCCATGTCCACATCTCCCGCCTCGTGCACCAGGCGGCATGCGCGGCGGATATTCTCCTCCCGGTCTTTCGTTACGGTCATCTGAATTTGTGCGATCTTCAGCTTCATGATTAAAACTCCCGCAGCACCAGATCGGTGCGTCCCTGATCCAATATCACCACCCGGGCCACCCGCCCGGTATACTCCTGCCGCACCATATCCCGCAGCGCTGTTCCGCCCTGATAGCCGTGGATGATCCGCAGCCGGTAGGTGCCGCTCCGCGCCCGCCGCAGTGCCGCGTCAATGGTCAGGCGCGCCTGATACACATTCTTCCCGTGCAGGTCAATTTCCACGATCCCACCTGTCATACTACCGCCCCCTTTTCCTTCTATTGTAACGAAGAACCCTGTACTTTTCAACCGCTTTATGGTAGACTTTAGTGGCAAAGCGAGGTGTTCCCAAATATGAAAATACTGGTTCTGTCCGACTCCCACGGGGCTGTGGATAACATGATCCGCTGTGTAGAGCTGACCCAGCCCCGCCAGATCCTCCATCTGGGTGACTGCGTGCGGGATACGCAGGCGCTGTGCCGCCGCTTTCCGCAGCTGCCGCTGGAAACCGTTCCCGGCAATTGCGACTGGGGCAATCTCAGCGAGGCGGAGCGCCTTCTGGAGCTTGAAGGTGTCCGCATTTTGATGATGCACGGCCATACCCGCAATGTCAAGGCCTCTGTGCTATCCGCGCAGTATGCAGCCCGCGAGTGGGGCGCAGACGTGCTGCTCTTCGGCCATACACACCGCCCCATGGTGGACTACGACGGCACGCTCTACACCATGAATCCCGGCTCTATCGGCGATTCGCTGCATCCCACCTATGGCATTCTCACCATTGAAAACGGCAAGGCGGATTGCGCCACCTTTTTGTTGTAAATTTTAGGAGGTCATATGATTTATCTCGGCTGTCATCTTTCACCCTCTGCCGGACTGCTGGCCATGGGTGAAACCGCCCTGTCTCTGGGCGCCGACACGATGCAATTCTTCACACGCAATCCCCGCGGCAGCAGGGCCAAGCCCATTGACCCGGCCGACGCTGAAGCGCTGATGAAACTATGCCGCGAGCACCGCTTCGGCCCGCTGGTCGCCCACGCGCCCTATACGCTCAACCCATGCTCCAAGGATGCGCGCACGCGAGAATTTGCCCATATGACGCTGAAGGACGACCTGTGGCGCATGGAATATCTCCCCGGCAACCTCTATAATTTTCATCCCGGCAGCCACACCGGACTGGGGACTGAGAACGGCATTTCCTTGATTGCCGATGCGCTCAACGCCATCCTGACCCCGGAAATCCACACAACCGTGCTGCTGGAAACCATGTCAGGAAAAGGCACCGAAATCGGCGGACGGTTTGAGGAGCTGCGGGAAATAATCGACCGGGTAGATCTGAATGACAAGCTGGGCGTATGTCTGGATACCTGCCATGTCTCTGACGCCGGATATGACATCCGCGCTGATCTGGATGCCGTCCTGACAGAGTTTGACCGCGTCATCGGTCTTACCCGTTTAAAGGCGCTGCATATCAACGACAGTCTCAACCCCTGTGGTGCGCGGAAGGATCGACACGCCCGCATCGGTGAGGGGACATTGGGGATAGATACCTTTCGCCGCATCGTGAATCACCCCGCTCTACAGGGGCTGCCCATGGTGCTGGAAACCCCCAACGAGCTGCCCGGCTACGCAAAAGAAATCGCACTTTTGCGGGAAATGCTTTCTGAATGATCGTTTAATTATTTGTTTTTCCCGACATCCAGCAAGTAATTTGCCGCTGTTCTTCAAGATTTTTGTATATTTCCGCAAGCTTTTGCATTTTACTGCACAACAACTGCTTTTTCTGCAAATCTCAACCCACAAAATAAGCAGGGGCCGCCATAAGGCGACCCCTGCTTATTATTAAATGAATATTTTGCTATTTCTTCTTGGCTCTTTGCTTGGCAAATGCCGCTTTTTTCTTGGGAGACATCCGCCCTTTTTGCCCGTCGGAGCGGCGAGAACGGCAGTCAGCGCCATCCGGCTTTTGGGGGCGGCTTTCTTTCTTCTTTTTCGGCGGCTGCTGACGCTCCTCCGGCTTCAGGGCAAAATACTTCTCACCCTTGACCGGACGGATGAGGCACTCCGGCGTAAAGCCGATCAGATCGGTACGCTCCGCCTTCTCCAGCGCCTCAATCACCAGCCCACGCTTATCGCCGCGGCCCCATTGCAGCAGCGCCCGCTGTAATGCCTTTTCATGGGGATCGCGGGCCACATACACCGGCTTCATAGAGCGCGGATCAATGCCGGTATAGTACATGCAGGTGGACATGGTGCCGGGGGTGGGATAGAAATCCTGCACCTGCTCCGGCTGGTGGCCGGTACGCTTGAGAAACACCGCCAGATCCACCGCGTCGTTCAGCGTGCAGCCAGGGTGAGAGGACATGAGATACGGCACCAGATACTGCTCCCGTCCGTCGGACTCGTTCAGCTTTTGATACTGCCGCCAGAACTTTAAAAACACATCAAAGTGGGGCTTTCCCATATAGTCCAGCACCGTGCTGACGCAATGCTCCGGCGCCACCTTCAGCTGGCCGCTGATATGATAGTCCACCAGCTCGCGGAAAAAGTCCTTGTTTTTGTCCTGCAGCATATAGTCATACCGCACGCCGCTGCGGACAAACACCTTTTTGATCCCGGGAATCCGCCGCATCCGCTGCAGCAACTCCGTGTATTCGCTATGGTCGGCGTCCAGATTCTTACAAGGCTCCGGTGCAAGACAGGATTTTCCCTTGCACATGCCGTGCTCCTTCTGCTGGCGGCAGGAGGTATGGCGGAAGTTGGCACTGGGGCCGCCTACATCGTGGATATATCCCTTGAACCGGGGATCGTGGGTCAGCAGCTCCGCCTCCGCCAGCACCGACTCGATGCTGCGGGAGGTGACCATCCGTCCCTGATGAAAGGCCAGCGCGCAGAAATTGCACCCGCCGAAGCAGCCGCGATTGTGGCAGATGGAAAACCGTACCTCCTCGATGGCGGGGATCCCATCGGCATACATGGGATGCACCTCCCGGGTAAAGGGCAGGTCATAGAGCCTGTCCAGCGCCTGCCGGTTCAGCGGGCGCTGAGGGGGATTTACCAGCAGCCAGCGTCCCTGACACTGCTGCAATATGGCCTTGCCCCGAATGGGGTCATGCTCGTCATACTGCACCTTTGTGGCCTTGGCATAGGCGGTTTTGTCCTGCTGCACCTCCTCAAAGGAGGGGCACATCGTCTCATGATACCGGCACACCGCCGGGTCGGTGACGATACAGGCGGTGCCCCGCACGTCGGTGATCTCCCCCACCGGGGTTTTCGCCGCCAGACGGCGGGCAATCTCCACCGTGGCGCTCTCACCCATACCGTATACCAACAGGTCGGCAGGCGCATCAAACAGGATGGGGCGGCGCACCTTGTCATCCCAGTAGTCGTAGTGGGCAAACCGCCGCAGTGACGCTTCCAATCCGCCGATAATGATGGGCGTATCGGGAAACGCCTCCCGCGCCCGGTTGGCGTATACGATGGTGGGCCGGTCAGGCCGGAAGCCCAGCTTGCCGCCGGGGCTGTACAGATCCTGCGTCCGCCGCCGCTTGGCCACCGTATAGTGGGCCACCATGGAGTCCAGATTGCCGCCGCCGATCAGCACGCCGTACCGGGGTTTACCCATGGCGCGAAAGCTTTCCGCATCATGCCAGTCCGGCTGAGGCAGCACCGCCACGCGGTAACCCTCCCCCTCCAGCAGCCGCGCAATGATGGCGCTGCCGAAGCTGGGATGGTCGATATAGCCGTCCGCCGTTACCACCAGAAAATCATAGTAGTACCAGCCCCGCTGGATCATCTCCTCACGGTTCACCGGCAAAAATTCCGTTCCCTTTACCATACGATCTCCCGCGGCTCATAGCCGATATATTTCTCCATCACATCGCCCTCCAGCGGATAGAAGCCATAATGGGCGAAGAAGCCCCGCGTCTGTTCCTCCGGGCACCGCAGCCGCAGCCGGTCAAGGCCCCGGGCGCGGTAAAACTGCACCGCCTGTCCCAGCGGCGGAATGCCGTAGTTTTTCCCCCGCATGGTGGACTCCAGATAATAGTAACCGATCCAGCCGGCATCCGTTGCCTGATCCGGCAGCAGCTGCACCGCGCCCACCGGCTCATTTTCAAACCACACGGCGATGCGCTTTCCCCCCGCCGGAACGCCGAAGCGTGCCGCTGTGGTCTCGTCCATATCCTTATAATACTGGCCGCCGCTCATCATCCGCTTATCCCGCCACCATGTCTGCTTGGCAAAGGTGGAAAGCCCCACCTCTACCTGATGGCTGTTGTCGTTCATATACACCACGCGGATATCGTCGCCGTCGAGCTCCAGCAGAGAGACCGCCGTGTTGTCGCCGTGGGGCGTCTCCCCCACCTGCGACAGCGGCAAACCGTTCAGCGTGCCCAGCACCATCCGCATGGCCGCACCGTGGCTGAATACAGCAATGGTCTTGCCGTCATTTTCCGCCGCCACACGCTTCAGCGCCGGAATATAGCGATCCAGCACCTGCTGCGCCGTCTCGCTGCCGGCCACATGGAACTTATCCAACTGGCGGTTGAAATAGAGCATCTGCTCGGGATAGGCAGTGGTCAGCTCCTGCCATGTGTGCCCTTCCCAGCAGCCCATATGGATCTCCCGGAAGGCCGGCTCCAGATGCAGCTCCAGTCCCTTCGGCTCATAGATCGCCCGGGCTGTGGTACGGGCCCGAAACAGGTCGCTGCTGTATACCGCGTCAATCGTCACCGCGTCAAACCGTTTTTTCAGCACCCGCAGCTGTTGATAGCCCCGGTCCGTAATCAGGCCGTCATACTGCCCGTGGGCAATGCGGTACAGATTGCCCTCCGCCTCAGCATGGCGGATCAAATATACAGTGGTCACAGTACACTCACCCACGCCCTCATCTCTTTTATCGCCTGATCCACATCGCCGCCGTATTGCAGCGCGTAGTCCACCACCATGGCGCCATGGCCCAGATCATCAAAAGCGGGCAGTGCGTTCTGCCCGTCGCAGTGCGGCAGCAGCAAAAAGGCATCTGCCGCCCGCTTGCGTACCTCTTTGATGTCCAGGCTGTATCCGGTCTCCACCATCAGTGCCGCGCCTCTGCGTCCCATTTGCTGGGCCAGCGCCGCATACAGCGGGCGATCTCCCGCGATCAGGTTCTGTACCTCACCGGAGGTCTCGTTTGCCGTGCGCACCACGGCAAATACCGCTTTGTCCGTGTCCTGCGGCACACAGTCACCGCCCACATAAGGCATCACCGTCAGCGCATCGCCCATCATGGGGCTCGTCAGCCACAGCTGCGGACGGGTAGTACGGCAATCCACAATGCTGTACAGCCCTCTGGCCGCAGCGGCGCCGATAAGGTTGCTCAGCAAATCGCTGCCCATTCCCCAGCGCAGATAGTGCTCCGCGCTAATAACCACAGCGGGCAATTTATCCTGCACTGCATCCATCGCCTGACAGGCGTGAAAACGCAGCGTCTCGGCGTTGGCCATCATTCCCGGGCCAAACATTTCTTCAAAATTTTTCAAAATCTTGGGCGAGATCTTTTCAATCTCCGGCGCAAGACCCAAAGCCACCGGCGTTCTCTTCTCCCGGATGGCCGACTGCAATTTTTCGATGGACATAGCGCGCTCCTTTTTTCGCAAAATCTCTCAATCAGTTTATTGTACCATTTCGTACCCTTTTTGGCAAGTATATTGCCCCCAAACAGGCGTTAAAGCATGTCAAAATGCACCGTATTTTTTGTCGCTTTCCCGGGCAAACTGACAGCGGATGCAATTAGAGAGCACCCAATGCTTTTCAAAGGAGTGACACATGCATGAAGCTGACTTCCTTTATCTGCGGACTGTGCGTCGGCGTGGTGGCAGGCGCTACAGTGGATCGCATGTCCTCTGACCGCAAGGCCCGCCGCGCCGTCAAAAACACCGTGGAGCGGATGGGAAAAGCCATGGACAGCGCATTTGAGGATGTAAAAAACTGTCTGCGCTGAAAAAAGCCGCATGGAGGGCTCCATGCGGCTTTTTCTATCGGGTTTTCCGTCAGATATTGACGCTGCTGCGCTCCTCCAGCTCCGGTCTGCTCAGTTCGGTGCAGCGGTCGTATTCCACCTTCATAACCGAGTCCACAGTGTGACGGCCATAGTCATCCAGCCGAGCATACTGTGTCAGCAGCTTCTCGGTCGCATCCGTCAGATAGAATGCTGCGTCATCACCCAGCGCCTTGATGCCCAGCACTCTGCACAGGCGCAGCACCGTGTCAAAGCTGGAGCCGCCCACGCCGTTATGCAGCGCACTGTTCACTGTGGAGAGCGGCACGCCTACGGCAAACGCGAACTGGCGCACGCTCTTATATTGTTTGTCAATCTCCTCGCGGATGATTTTTGTCAGATTGTCCATGTTTTTCCGTCCTTCTCCTGTGTTTTCGGTTGTGCAGTTTTGATTTTAGGCAGAATTATTATAGCACAGTCCGGCTTTTTCGCAAGATACAAGATTACAATTCACGCTTCTTTTTCAAACAGTTTTACGGCATGCTTCCGGCCACAGGAAAAAGTCCTTTTCATTTGAAACCACCTGTGTTACACTGTATAGCATGGAGGCTATATGCCTGTGCAGGAGGAACTTTATGAAAATTATCATTGTCGGAAACGGCAAGGTCGGATATGCTATCGCCAACTCACTGGCGCAGGAGGATCACGATATCGTGATGGTGGATGCCAACACCAACGCGCTGCGCAAGGCAGAAAGCACAATGGATGTACTGTGTGTAGAGGGTAACGGCGCCAGTATCAGCGTCCTGCTGGAGGCAGGCGTCCGCACTGCTGATCTGGTGATTTCCGTGACCAATCAGGACGAGATCAATCTGGTGTGCTGCCTGATCGCCAAAAAGCTGGGCGCGGGCCATACCATTGCCCGTGTGCGCAACACCGATTACCGCCGGGACGAGGAGATTCTGAAAAAAGAGATCGGTCTGGATATGGTGATCAACCCGGACCTGGCCGCAGCGCAGGAAATAGCCCGGATTCTGGCCTTCCCCGCCGCTTTCAGCGTGGAGCCTTTTGCGCGGGGCCGTATTGATATGATCGGCTTTCAGGTTACAGAAAGCGACAATATCTGCGGTGTCCCGCTCAGTCAATCCCACCGGCTGCGGCAGGCGGAGGTCTTGGTCTGCGCGGCGGAGCATCAGGGGGACTACATCATTCCCGATGGCGGTTATACCCCTTCGGCGGGAGACCGGGTCTATATGCTGGGCGCCAAGCCGGAGCTGCAGCGGGTGCTGAAAGAGATGGGACGCACCTGGCAAAAAGTCAAAAAAGTTTCTGTACTGGGCGGCAGCCGCAGCGCCATGTATCTGGCGTGGGAGCTGCAAAAAACCAACACCAGCGTACGCATTGTGGAAATGGACGCCGACAAGTGTCTGCGCCTGTCAGCGCAGCTGCCCCACGTGCTGGTGATCCAGGGAGATGGAACCGACAATACGCTGCTGCAGCAGGAGGGAATTCTGGACGCCGATGCATTTGTAGCGGTGACAAACCGGGACGAGGAAAACCTGCTGATGGCCATGCACGCCCAACGCAGCGGCGTGCCGAAGGTTCTGGCGAAAATGACCCGTCCCAATTACATGGAGCTGATCGACAGCACCGGGATCGACTCGATTATTTCTCCCAAGGACATTATCTCCAGCCAGATCCTGCGCTATGTGCGGGCGCTGGGCAATGCCGAGGGCAGTAAGGTGGAAAGTCTTTATAAGATGCTGGGCGGCCATGTGGAGGCGCTGTCCTTTACCGCTGCCGCCTCCAGCCGCTCCATTCTGGGGAAGCCTCTGAAGGAGCTGTCCCTGCGCAAAGGGCTGCTGGTGGCCGCCATCGTGCGTGACGACAAAACCATTATCCCCAGCGGTATGACGACCATTGAGGATGGGGATCATGTGGTGGTGGTCACACGCGCTACAGGTCTGGATGATCTGACGGATATTCTGGCGTAAGCGCAGCGTGCGCAGGATGCAGCCCCGCCCAACAGGTAGGGACACTGACGCATCACCGGCAAGCATAACATGAAAAGCCTTGTAATCCGTGGGGTTACAAGGCTTTTTGCTGCACGAAAAGGAGGCTGATGGAAAGCGCCGTCATACCATACGAAGCTGCGGGCTTGACGGAAGACTTGCAGGCGGTGAATATCCAGCTTCGGCGGTTAAGCACAAAATACCGCGAGTTCAGCGCGGCGGCGGGGTTGCCGGAGCAACCGGAGCGGATGCGCGTTTATTTCACAGATGATGCAACAATCAAAGCGGCAAATTCCATAAAAACGCAACGGGCAGAAGTGGCAGCGGCTAATGCTAAAGACGATAGCGACACTCTTGAGTTTTTCGGCGCAGACGCAAGAGATAACTTGCATTCTATTGTAAAAAGACGTACAATGAAGCTGGGAAATGGCTTTGCCTGCTTTCCGGACGGTGACCCGCTAAACGAAAACGTTGAAAGGGTAAAACCTCTCAAAACGTATTTTGACGTTGCTATGCACGGAAACCAGACGGCAGTCGGATTTGGCACAAAAGAACTCAATATGTCACCGCGCTTACTTGCCGCAGTCATTCGGCATAGTAAAGGGTGGAATGGCCAGAAAGTTCGTTTGCTATCTTGCAGCACAGGCGCACGCATGGAAAACGATTATTGCTTTGCAGAAGAGCTGGCAAATGCACTTGGCGTTGAAGTGAAAGCCCCAGACGATGTGCTTTTTATTTCCGGTGCTGGCGTACTGAAAGTAGGAACACATGGGGAAGGAAATATTTTGCCGTTTACCCCAAATCAAAGAGGAAGGAGAAAGTGACATGGATTTCGGTTTTTTTAAAGGATTGCCATACAAGAATTCTATTGAGAATTTTGAAGACTATAAGAAATACAAAAATAGTATCCCAAAAGAAGCGATTTTAAGCCACATTTCCTCCCTCGATGCCGGGCTGACATCGCTGCCCAGTTTTGATATGTTTACTGGCGAAGAACTTCACGCAGGTATGTTTTGGGACGGTAAATTCACCTTCCCGTATGAGTTCCTGCATTACTACAAGAATTATGACATTGGCGTCCCCTATGAGTATGAAGCATATTTGAAAGAAATCGGGGTAGGCTAATGGATGATAAACTGATGCAGGCCATCGAGGCTATTATCCGGCGCGGTAATGATGCGGAGATCCCCGGCGCAAGGGTGATGGGTGAAACTAGACGGCGAGAAGCACAAGGACACCAAAAACAAAAGACGCCGCAAGGGCGTCTTTATTTTTGGTGCCCCGTCGGGGATTTACCCCACAAGGGGGTATAAGCTTCGACTCCCCGGGGGCAATCACAAAAACAAAAGACGCCCCAAGGGCGTCTTTTATTTTTGCTGCCCCGTCGGGGATTCACCCCACAAGGGGGTATAAACTTCGACTCCCCGGGGGCAATCACAAAAATAAAAGACGCCGCAAGGGCGTCTTTTGTTTTTGGTGCCCCGTCGGGGATTCGAACCCCGGACACCCTGCTTAAAAGGCGTATGCAGGCGCTCTAAACGCAGCACAAAGTGACGCAAAATGGCACAAATCGCCAAAAACAGTGCTCTTATACTTTGAAATAGTTGCACAGTTTTTCTTGGTTTGTTTCGGTTGCTAACACGTTACTAACAAAGTCACGCGCCCAGCAGCTTCCCCCACGTCACCGCGCCGACCACGCCGTCAGCGGTCAGGCCGCGTTTCCGCTGATACTCCCTCAC
>CAKTGD010000033.1 GCA_934561335.1 uncultured Oscillospiraceae bacterium | reverse complement strand
GCTCAAATTGCAGAAAAGAAAACACCTTCCGTGATTCGGACTACAAATACAGTCTGCACACCGGCGGCACCGAAACACCCACCTGCACCATGGGCAAAACCTGCGAGAAATGCGGCGGTGAATACGGTATTCTGGGCCACGACTGGGGCGCGTGGCAGTCCAAGGGCGACAACAAGACCCACACCCGCACCTGCCAGCGTGAAGGCTGCAACGAGGTTGACACGGCGAACTGCGGCGGCGACGGCGCCGCGACCTGTGTCACACAGGGCACATGCACCGGCTGCGGCGGGCAGTACTATGGCGGACATAGCTTCCCTAAGACGTGGAAATGGGACTCTGATCCCGCCGTAGAAAGGGACGCCGACAAGCACTGGCTTCGCTGCTCCAACTGCGGGGAAGGGAAAGCATACGAGAGCAATCATAGTTTCGGTCCGGGCAATATGTACCTGAAGTCTGCGGCCACCTGTATCTCCCCGCCTGTGTACTACACAAGCTGCGGCACCTGCTACTACAAGGGAACGGATACTTACGTCGACCAGTGGGGCCAACTTGATCCGACGAAACACGACGGCGGCACCGAGCGAAAGAACGCCAAGGCCGCTACCTGCACCGAGAAGGGCTACACCGGCGACACCCACTGCAAGGGCTGCGGCGTCAAGCTGTCTGACGGCACGGACACCCCCGCCCTCGACCACGACTGGGGCAAATGGACATCCAACGGCGACGGCACCCACACCCGCGTCTGCTCCCGCGATAAGAGCCACAGCGAAAACGGCAAGTGCTCCGGCGGCAAGGCGGACTGCTGCCACAAGGCAAAATGTGAGGTCTGCGGCGGCGCATACGGCAGCCTTGCTCCCGATAACCACAGCGATCTGAAGCACTTCCCCGCCAAGTGGGCCACCGCCCACGCCGAGGGCAACATTGAGTACTGGTACTGCTCAGGCTGCGGCAAGTATTATAAGGATGCCGGGGCCACCAGGGAGATCACCCAAAAGGATACCGTGATCCGCAGGCGGCGTTCTTCCTCCGGCTCCGCCACCGATGACAAGACCATCGAGAGCCCCAAGACCGGCGACGCGGGCATTGCCCTGTACATCGGCATGGCGGCGCTGAGCCTGACCGGCGGCGCGTGGCTGCGGCGAAGGAGACCATAACGCTTCTCCTCTCCCAAAGCAGGAGATTTTAGGCAGGAAAAAGGACAGACGCTTTTGCGCCTGTCCTTTTTCCGTATCATTCATTTGCTGCGGCCTACCATGCGGTCGGCCAGCTCCCACAGGAATATGTGATCCGACCAGTTGGCCACGGCGGCCTTGGCGCTCTGCGTGCAGCGCTCCACCTCCCGGGCGCAGCCGTCCAGTCCTAACACGTCCACAAAGGTAACCTTGCCCACCTCACGATCAGAGCCGATGGGCTTGCCGAACACCGCGCTGTCGCCCACCACATCCAGCATATCGTCCCGGATCTGGAAGGCTCTGCCGATCCCGTCAGCGTATTGAAGCGCCTGAGAGCGCATTCCCAGATTCATCTTGGCCGCCACGCAGCCAAGCTCCGCTGCACCGGAAATCATCACGCCGGTTTTCAGCCGGTTCAGTTGGGTCAGCCCCTCTGCATCTCCAATGTCGTATACCGTATCCAGCACCTGACCGCCCACCATACCGTCAGCACCGCAGGCGCGCACCAGCACCCGCAGCGCCTCCAGCCGCGTGTCAGTGGACAGCATGGGCGCGTCTAAAATCAGGCGGAAGGCCTCCGGCTGCAGGGCATCGCCCGCAAGAACGGCCAGCGTCTCACCGAAGGCTTTATGGCAGGCAGGCTTTCCGCGGCGCAGATCGTCATCGTCCATGCAGGGCAGATCGTCGTGAATCAGGCTATAGTTGTGAACCAGCTCCAGCGCGCAGCCAAAGGGAATCGCCAGATGCCAGTCGATACCGCCCAGCCGGGCAAACTCCAGCGTCAGCACCGGGCGGATTCGCTTGCCGCCGCCCAGAATCGCGTAGCGCATCGCTTCATACAGCTTGCCATAGGACACCTTTCGGGTAAACAGTCCCGCCAGATATTTCTCGATGGCCTGTTGATATTCCTTGTATCTTGCTTCGTAATCCATACTATTCCTCACTTAAAAAATCATGCTCGATGGGCGCGCCGTCAGGCCCCTTCATCAGCTTGACCACCTGCTGCTCCGCCTTATCCAGCTCTGTCCGGCATTGGTTTACCAGCTTTGTTCCCTCTTCAAACAGCTTCAGAGAATCGTTTAGTGGCACCTCGCCCTTTTCCAGCTTTTCCACGATCTCACCCAAACGGGCCATATTTTCCTCAAATGTCTTTTTTGCCGCCATTTCTCACCGCTCCTCACCGTTGATGATATGCTCCACCGCGCAGCCCAATGTCCCCTGACCCAGCTGCACGCGGATCCTGTCGCCTTCCCGCACCTGCCGGCTTGTCCGCAGCACGGTTCCGTCCTCTGTCTGGGCCACCGCGTAGCCGCGGCCCAGCACCTTCAGGGGGCTGAGCGCGTCCAGCGAAGCCGTCAGCGCCGCAAAATGCTGCTGCCGGGCGCTCAGCTGCCGGTGGGCCGTCAGCCCCAGACGCTGCTGCACGCTGTCCAGCTGCATCCGCCGGTCATCCACAAAGGCCATGGGATCGGCCAGCACCCGCTTGGCCGCCAGCGCTTTGAGCTGCCCATCCGCCCTTTCCAGCGTGCTCAATGCTCCCTGTGCCATGGCACGGGAAGCTCTATCCAGCTGCTTTAAAAGCTCCGCGTGATCCGGCACGGCGATTTCCGCCGCGTTGGAGGGGGTGGACGCCCGCCGATCCGCCACGAAATCGGAAATGGTCACATCAGGCTCATGACCAACAGCGGAAATAACCGGAATGTCCGATGCGTAGATGGCCCGCGCCACCCGCTCATCGTTAAACGCCCACAAATCCTCGATAGAGCCGCCGCCCCGCCCCACGATCAGCACATCTGCCAGCTGCCAGCGGTTGGCATAGCGGATAGCGCCCACGATCTCCGGCGGGGCCTCCACGCCCTGCACCCGAACCGGCAGCAGCAGCACCTTGGCAATGGGATAGCGCCGATGCAGGATACGGATCATGTCGTGCACCGCCGCGCCTGCCGATGAGGTGACGATGGCAATGCGCCGTGGGTAGGCCGGCAGCGGCTTTTTGTGGGCAGGATCAAACAGCCCCTCCCGGTTCAGCTTTTCCTTCAGCTGCTCAAACGCCACATACAGATCGCCAATCCCATCCGCCGACAGCGTGGTGCAGTACAGCTGGTACGCACCGTCTCTGGGATAGACGCTGATGCGGCCCCCGGCAATGACCTGCATACCGCTTTCCGGGCAAAACCGCAGCTTTCCCGCGCTGCCGCGGAACATGACGCAGCGAATGGCGCTCTGGCCGTCTTTCAGCGTAAAGTAGTGGTGGCCGGAAGGATAAACTTTATAGTTGGATAATTCTCCCCGAATCAGCAGCGTTTGCAGCTGCGGAATATCGTCGATAGCCTGTTTGATATACTGGTTGACCTCTGTCACGCTGAAAACGTGTTGTTCCATAGCGCCTCCTGTAAAGCACCTGCTGCGCAGTCATGTAAAAAGGGCAGGGCCAACGCCCTGCCCCTTGATCCGGCTGCTTATTCCCCGATTTCCTGCCGCAGAAAGCTGCCAAGAATCCCGTTGACGAATTTTGCCGTTTCCGGCTCGTCATATTTCCGGGTCAGCTCCACCGCCTCGTTAATGGCAACGCCATGCGGGATATCCGGCATGTACATGATCTCATACATGGCAAGGCGCATGATGGCCGAAGCCACCAGTGAAATGCGCTCAAAGCGCCATCCCTTGGCGTATTTTTCAATATAGGTATCCAGTTCGGCGGCATGCTCCGCCACGCCGGATACCAAGCGGCGGATATACGTCTCCTGCTTGGCGTTGGGACGCTCGGCATACAGCGCACACTCGGGCGCCAGCTCCGCGAATTTCTCTTCAGACAGGTAATAGCCCAGAAATTCTTCAATGGGCATGTCGGTAAAGCTCAGTTCAAACGCCAGATGCATGGCGATCTCACGGGCAGTATTGCGTGTCATATTCTTCTCTCTCTTTTTCGTTTAGTTGAAGCTGATGCCGCCCACATGAACATTCACAGCGGATACCGCATAGCCTGTGGTGCTCTCCAGCGCCTGATACACGGTATTTTGCGTCTTTTTGGCCACCTCACCGATGGTGCAGCCGTAGCGCACGGTGATAAATACGTTGACCATAATGGCGTCGCCGTCCATTTCCACGCGGATTCCCTTTGTGGTCATTTTCTTTCCGCCCATAAAGTCCGATACGTTGCCGCCCAGCAGGCCGGTCACGTTCTCAACCTCCAGCGCGGCGGCGGATGCGATGGACGCCACCACATCTTCGGAGATCTGAATGGTGCCCAGCTCCTCCTGATGCGTCATATACTCTTTATTTTCAGGCATATTGCTCGTGCCTCCTTGTAATTAAACTCATTCGTACAAATCAGTATACCATCACCCGGCAAAAATTACAACAACAATTTGCGGCAGAAATGGTAAAAAGCTTTGGAAAGCCGGCTGCCCGGAGACAGCCGGCTGTTTTTGCAAGGCGATCAGCCGCTCACTCTCCCGCCTCCATGATCTTAATCTGTCCGGCGGTATATTGCGTCTCGTTGATCACGATATCCTTGATCCGCGCCACATCGGTGGCGTCAAGGCCGTCGTCCCCCGCGTCTACCACCACGCTGCACGAATCCGTTCCCATAAACACCACGCAGTCGGCATAGCCCTTGGCGGTCACCAGATTCTCGATCTGGGATTCCGCCACGGTATAGCCCGCCAGCACCTGCAAGGTCTGGCTGGCTTCATTGCACACCTCTTCGGTTGCATTTTCATCCATCTCTGCCTCCTGCAGCATACTGATGGCGCTGTCGCGAGCCTGCTTGCGGCTCAGCCGTGCCGTGGCAAAATAGTTGTTCTGCGCGGCAGCATCTTCCGTCACCGAAACCCCCTCGCCGCTCTCGTTGACCAGCGTAGCCTGCCCCAGAATCTTATCGGTCTGTGCTACGTTGCCTGCATAGCGCCAGTTCAGATAGACTGACGCTCCCACCAGCACCAGCACCGCCAGCACCACCGCCGGACGCTTCCAGTTTTTCTTCCATTGGATCTTCATGCTTTTGCCCTCCTGCTTTCCATTTATGATATGCTTACTTCCACTGCACCACGGTGATCCGGTCGCTGCCAAGACCGGTCAACACCGATACCGCCTCAACGATGGCCAGATGCACGCCGCTGTCGCCTGCACCCTGACATACCACAACGGCTCCCTGATATACGGGGTAGGTCTGTTCCGTTACCACCACGTCCTCATAGCCGCCTCCGCGGTTCAGCGTTACCACGTCCCGCTCTTGCCGGTCCTCCGTATCGCGCAGGCTGGCGCTTCGGTTTTCTGCCAGTTGCAGAGATGAACCGCTTTTCAGCGTCAGCATCACCTGCACCTGCCCCACGCCGCGGATACGGCCCAGCAGCTGCTCCAGCCGCCGCTCTGTGTCCGACAGCGAATAGCACTCACCCGCATTTACCGGCTCTGCGGTTTTTTGCGCCTCCTTTTTTCCTGTCGGCAGCAACATCAGCACAACGCCAACCAACGTCACCAGCGCCACATAGCGGTATTTTTTAATATAGGATATGACCTTCTCCCCTGTCATATGTCTCACTCTGCTGCCGTCCAATGCTGCGCCTCCTCTCCGATATCCAGATCTGCGGCAAGGATACGGGAAAGCTCCGCATTCCGGGGAATATCCAAGGTGACCTCCACAGGAAAAGGAACGCCGTCCCGCAGGGTGCAAATCACCTCCGGATGGCACGTCAACCCCAGCGCCAGCGCTTTTTCCGATATATATGCGGCAGTTTCCCGTTGTATGATGGCTTCCATCTCCTGCCGGTTATCGGCGCTGTAGGTGTCGATCTGCTGCCGGATGACTTCCTCCCACTGCTCGTACCGGATATGCAGAGCCGCCGGGTCCAGCGCCAGCAGCGGGCGAACCACTACCAGCAGCATCACAAGGCCGCCGGTACATCTGGCAATGGTCAGCATAGCCCCTTTCGGCACCAGCGCATAGAGAACCGACAGCACCATAGACGCCGCGATCACGCCGAAAAGCCACGTTTTGCATATACTCATGGAATCACCACCGCAACAGAGGATGTAATAGAAATCAACAGCAGCAATGCGCAGCTGCCCACCATACCCAGCACCAGACCGAAAGCGCCGCCCAGCGCATCGATCAGCTCTACCAGCGTGCCGCTGCCGGCAGTTCCCGCCAGAAAGGCGGTCAGTTTATATACCAGATACTGCACCGCCAGATGGAGAAAGGGTGTCAGGCAGGTAGCCAGCACAGCCAGCATTCCCAGCACGCCTACCGTGTTTTTCAAAAGGCCTGCGCCGGAGAGCACGCTGTCGCTGGCCTGCGAGATGATGCCGCCCACCACAGGCACCGCCGTTGAGATGACCGTGCGGGTCATGTGCAGCGTCAGCGTATCGGCGGAGGCGGAAACCGCGCCGGAGACGGTCAGATATCCCGTAAAGAGAACCAGTGACCCGGTCAGCGCCCATGTCACAACCTTTTTGATCCCGGCGGCAATGCTTTTCAGGGGATTGCCCGGCAGCATGGCATCGGCTGAGGCGGCCGCCACATAAAAGTAAACCATGGGCAAAAGAACGCTGCGGATCAATGTCAGCAGAAGGTTTGCGAAAAACACGGTCGTGACCTGGCGCACACCGGCTGACACAATGCCGCCGCTGGCCGCAACCGCTGCCGCCAGCGATGGAAGCAGCGCCTTGCCCAGCAGATCCAGCTGCTCCATGGTTTCCATGCCGGTGCCCATCATGATCTGCACATCGCCTGCCGCCGTCATGGTGATCACCAGCACAAAGGCCAGCGGCACAAATCCGGCGGCCAACGGATGGGCTGCGGCCTGAAAGCTGCCCTCTGCCACACCGTAGAGCAGTACCGCGCCCAGCAGCACGACCATAACACGCAGGCTGCTGCGAAAATCTGCGCTCAGCAGCGCGCCGGCCTTGTCCCACAGCCGTGCCGCGCCCTGTGCCAGCGTGCCGCTGTCCACGGTTTCATCCAGCTGTTCCAAAAGACTTCTGGCCTCCGGCGTTAAGGCGTCATCCACGGTTTTCGGCAGCGTTCCCCATGTAAAAACGGTACACATACGCACCATACAGGTACATATAAGGGCGGTTATCAGTCCTTTTTTCACAGCAAACCCTCCAGCATCTGCCATGCGGCACGGAACAGCGGCAGCGACACCAGAATCGCGGCAAAGGCCCCCGACATCTCCACCAAGCCCGCCATGGCGCCCTCGCCCGCATCACGGCACAGTGCGCCGCCGGTTCGGCTGATAAGGGAGATGGCCACCGTTTTCAGCAGCGGCACGAATAACTCTGCGGATATACCGCCCCAGTCCAGCAGCTGGCGCAAAAACGCGGTAATCTGTTCCAGTCCCCGTGCCAGCGCCGCCAGTGATGCCGCACATACGGCGATTGCCAGCAGCAGCGCCGTATCCGGGCTTGTCTTTTTTAAAAACACCGCCAGTATCGACCCCAGCAGGCATAACGCCGCCGCTCTGAACGCCGTCTCCATCACAGAGAAAACAGGCGCTTGACCAGCTCGAACAGGTCGCTGATCTGCTGCAATAGCATCATCAGTACCACGATCAGCCCCGCCAACGTGGTCAGCAGCGCCTGTTCATCCCGCCCGGAGCGCACCAGTATCAGATTCAGCACCGCTACCAGTATTCCGATGGCAGCAATCTTGAAAATCAAATCCACATCCATGCTTGCTTCCTCATAGCAGTAAAATAATCAGCCCGCCGGCAGCGGAAAGCGTCCCCGCCAGACACAGCTTGGCTTCCTGACGCCGGCCTTCCTCCCGCCGGCGGCAAAGGCTGCGGAGCTGTGCCGCGCCATGCAGCAGTGAACCGGTCAGCTTTTCCTCGTCTCCGGACAGTTCCAGAGAGAGCAGCACCTCTCCGCCTGCATCCAATTCCTGAAACGATTGTTTCCATGCTTCCTGTAAAGGCGTTTCGCATGCCATTAAATCCTGTATATTTTTGAAGAACCTTCCCGCCAATGGATAGGCCGTCAGCCGGGAAAGAATATCAGGAAGCGTCCGCTTTTGCCAGCGAATAGCGGAGGCCATCGTCTCCAGCGCCGCTGCCAGCTCTCCCAGCAGCGCTATCTCACGCCGCCGCTGGCGGGTGCAGGAGAGAAACAGGCGCAGCGCCGCCCCTGCAATCAACGCCGCGCCCAGCAGCTTAACCGTCACAGCGCCGTCACCTGATAGCGGCGCTGCGCACCGTGACGGGTAATGGTTACGGCTTTTTCGAAAACCTTCAGCTTCATCAGCCGGGCAAAGAGCGGCTTTCGCTTCAGCTCCTCCGTGTCCGATGCATGGATGGTGGCCAGCAGCGCCACACCGCAGTTGGCGGCGGCGGACATGACATGCAGATCCTCCCGGACGGTGATCTCATCTGAGGCAATCAACTGCGGATTGGCGGCGCGCAGCAAAATGGGGATCCCCAAGGCCTTGGGGCAGCCGTCCAGCACATCTGTATGGCAACCCACCGCCATCTGGGGAACGCCGCGGTGCATCCCGGCAATCTCGCCCCGCTCATCCACCACCGCCACGCGGAGGGCGGCATGGCTGTCAGAGCCGTTGGACAGGACGCGGATCATGTCCCGCAGCAGCGTGGTCTTGCCCAGCCCCGGCGGAGAGAGAATCACGGTGGAGCAAAATCGCTCCCCCTCCCACAGTTGGGGCAGCACCGGGTCGGATACCCCCTCCTGTTCCCGACCGATACGGATGCAGGCGGAGGAGAAATCCCGCAGATTGCGGCTGCCGCCCTCCCGCAGCACCGCTGTGCCGCATACGCCTACCCGAAAGCCGCCGGGCGCGGTGAGATAACCCTGCGCCAGCGTATCGGTGACGGCGTAGCGTGAGTAGCCGGTAACCAAGTCACATAGCTGCTCCAGATCCGCCTGCGAAACGCACAATCTGGGCTGCTCCTGCGAGGGCCATATCTCCCCCTCCGGCAGCAGCACCGTCATAGGCTGTCCCGCCCGCAGGCGCAGTTCCTCCGCCCGCGCTTTCTGATGGTCCGGCAGCTGTCGAGCCAGCCGCTGCCATTTAGGCGGCAGCAGCAGCGCCGCCTGCTCATATCGCGTGATGGCGTACCGCTCGTCCATCCCACCACTTCCCTTGCTGTTAGATACTCCACTGTATGATGGTATGGAAGGCGTTATGACAACAAAAAACCACGCCCCGGCCATTTGGGCCGAAGCGCGGTTTGGAGATTGATTTTATGGCGAAATTCCCTTGTGAAATCCGCCCGTTATGCTTCTTCCGCAGGCCGGCAGCAGGCTGCCTCCGGCAAAGCTGCCACTTACGGTTTTTTGACCCGGCCGCACAGAACCGTCAGCAGCATGGCGGCGTATCCCAGCAGCAGGTAGATTACGGCATAGCGCACAAAAGCCGTTTCAGCCATGGTAAAGAACACCCATGTTCCCAGCAGGAACAGCGCGGCAAACAGCAGCGGCTGGAACCATGCCCCACGGATATTTCTGCCGGAAAAAACGCCCAGAAGGATGGCCGTGACAGGGTTCACCGCGAAAAACAGTAGAAAGCACACCGCCATGCCGCCGTCGCCGCGGACAAGCGTGACCGCAAGCCAGGGAAGCAGCAGCGCCACCAGCGCAGCGACCAGTGCGCAGACCGCATTTCTCTTTACCATAAAAGCCTCCTCAGCCCCCGTACAGGGCTGTGACCAGCTGGGAATAGACCTGTTCCGGGTTACGCTGGAAGCGCCGTGCCAGATCATCGGCCATCTCCTGGGTGGCCACCATCAGCTGCAGGCGCATCACGTTGTCCACATCATCGCTGAGACTCAGCTCCACGGTGAAGGTACCGTTTTCACGGCGCTGCACCTGTGCGCGCACCTGTGCGCGGCGCACCAGCTCCTGCCGATGGGCCGCGATGAGCCGATCCGCTTTCAGGCGGACAGAATAGGGCAGGCTGGACTGGCAGATCTCGCTATTCTTCAGCCCCTTGGGCGTAATGACGTACTGCTGGTCATCGTTGATGCGCAGATGATCGGTTCTGACCAGCTCGCTGAGACACTGGGAAAAATCGAAATAGTCGATACCGTCGTCGATCATGGTCAGCGCCTGCACATCGCTCAGCGGCATAGGCTCGCCCACGCCGACCACTACATACAGGATCAAAAACTTGATCTCCAGCTTGTCGCGGATAAATCCGATGCTCATACCATCACGCTCCCTTCTTTCTTTATGATACGGAATTTTCCGGAATTTGTCAACGCTCCCGCACCACAACGTTTTCCTCTCCCAGCCACTGACGGCATTCCGCCAGCAGCGCCGGATGGTTCAGGCATTTCCCCGCCAGCAGCTTACCCGTATCAGCCAGACGGATCTTCACAGGGGTCTCCCCCTCGAACATGGTCATTACCAGCCGGATATGGCGGAATTCCCGGCTGTCCATGCTGGGAAAGCGCAGGAAAATCGTCGCCGCTTTCTCTTCCTCCGGCGGCGCTGACAAGGTGGGCGCAGCGCTTGTATCCAGAGGATAGATGGTATCGCACATGATCTGGGGCGGCTTTTCATCCCGCACCGAGAGCCGCCCCTTCACCACCACCGGGGTGTTGACGGCCATATAGCTGCCGCACTGGTCGATGGTACGGCTGAAGCACAGCAGCTCAATGGACGCCACCTCATCCTCCACCACCACATAGGCCATCAGGGAATTGTTCTTGGTGGTACGGGTACGGTTGGAGGTGACGATGCCCGCAACGGTCACGTTCTGTCCATCGGCATAGCGGGTGGGTCCGCCCTGAGCGGCAAAGTCCTCCAGAATATCATGAATGGGTATTGCGCCGGCGGCGCGGGCAGCGCTGCGGTAGTCGTTCATGGGGTGGCCGCTGAGGTAAAGCCCCGTCGTCTCCTTTTCCATGAACATCCGCTCCGTGGCGGTAAACTCCGGGATATCCGGCAGATGAATGGTCTGGGTATTATTGCCGCCTGAGGCAGCGCCGAACATATCCAGCTGCCCCTCCACATTGACCTTACGGGTATTGGCGATGGCGTCCAGCACCTTTTCATAGACCTGAATCAGCTGCGAGCGATACGCGCCCATGGTATCAAAGGCGCCTGCGCGGATCAGGTTTTCCAGCGCACGCTTATTCATATCGCCGCAGTCAAACATCCGCTCGCAAAAGTCCTGAAAAGAGGCAAAGGCGCCGCCCTTGTCCCGCTCCCGCACCAGCGACTGGATAAAGCCTCTGCCGATGTTCTTGATGGCCACAAGACCGAAGCGGATGCCGTCCTCCTCCACGGTAAAACCGTCATAGGAGCGGTTTACATCCGGCGGCAGCAGGGCGATGCCGCACTCGCGGCACTCGGCAATATACTCCGCCACCTTGTCGGAGTTATCCAGCACCGAGGTCAGCAGCGCCGCCATATATTCCCGGGTATAGTGGCACTTGAAGTATGCCGTCTGATAGGCTACCACCGCGTAGCTGACGGCGTGGGCCTTATTGAAGGCGTAGTTGGCAAAATCGTAGATCTCATCATAGATGGCCTGCGCCGTGGCCTCCGGAATGCCGTTGGCCACGCAGCCGCGGATATGCCGCGCCGCATCGCCGTGGAGAAAGGCCTCCCGCTCCCGTTCCACGTCCTTGGCCTTCTTCTTGGACATGGCGCGGCGCACCATGTCCGCCTGTCCCAGCGAGTAGCCTGCCAGCTCCTGAAATATCTTGATGACCTGCTCTTGATAGACAATGCAGCCATAGGTTCCCGATAGAATAGGCTTGAGGGACGGGTGCTTATAGCTCACCAGCCGCGGATCATGCTTGCAGGCGATAAACCGCGGAATGGATTCCATGGGGCCGGGACGGTACAGGGCAATGATGGCGGTGATATCCTCGATAGACTGGGGCTTCAGCCCGAGGC
>CAKTGD010000032.1 GCA_934561335.1 uncultured Oscillospiraceae bacterium | reverse complement strand
GCGCCGTGGCCTGTCCGCGGCCGATGCCCTTCGTCTCACGGGTGATGCAGATGGAGCCGCCGCCGATACCGACCTTTACGAAGTCCGCGCCGCACTCCGCCAGAAAGCGGAAGCCGTCACGATCCACCACATTGCCCGCGCCGATCTTTACCGTATTGCCGTACTGCTCCCGCACGAAGTCGATGACCTTCTTCTGCCACACGGAATATCCCTCAGAGGAGTCGATGCACAGCACATCCGCACCGGCCTCCACCAGCGCCGGAATGCGCTGGGCGTAGTCGCGGGAGTTGATGCCCGCGCCCACCAGATACCGCTTCTGGGCGTCCTGCAGGGCCAGTGGATGCTCCTTGTGCTCGGAATAGTCCTTGCGGAACACGAAATACAGCAGATGATCCTCCTCATCCACCACCGGCAGAGAGTTCAGCTTGTGGTTCCAGATGATGTCGTTGGCCTCCTTCAGCGTGGTGGCGGCCGGCGCGGTGATCAGCTTGCTGCGGGGCGTCATGAATTCCTTCACCTTGATATCGGTGCTCATGCGGCTCACCCGGTAGTCGCGGCCGGTCACAATGCCCAGCAGCTTTCCGTTGGGCGTAGCGTCCTCCGTTATCGCCACGGTGGAGTAGCCGTTGCGCTCCTTCAGCGCCAGCACATCGGCCAGCGTGTGCTCCGGCGTCAGGTTGGAGGCGCTGACCACAAAGCCCGCCTTGTGGCTCTTGACGCGCTGCACCATCGCCGCCTCGCTCTCGATGGACTGTGACCCGAAGATGAACGCCAGTCCTCCCTCCTTGGCCAGCGCGATGGCCAGCGTATCGTTGGACACCGCCTGCATGATGGCGGAGGTCATGGGGATATTCAGGCTGATGGGGCACTCCTCCTGCCCTTTGCGGTATCTCACCAGCGGGGTTTTCAGCGAAACGTTGCCGGGTACGCACTCCTCAGAGGTGTAGCCGGGCACCAGCAGATACTCGCTGAAGGTATGGGAAGGCTCCGGATAGTAATAGGCCATAAAACTTCTCCTCCTGTTATTTGAAATACCGCACCGCGGAGGTAAACAGCTGCATATCGCAGCGCTCAGGCACATTGCGGTACAGCTTGGGGCCGATCCGCTCGCTGTGCCCCATTTTGCCCAGCACGCGGCCATCCGGCGAGGTGATGCCCTCGATGGCGCATATAGAGCCGTTGGGGTTAAAGGCTGCGTCCATGGTAGGCGTGCCGGTCAGATCCACATACTGGGTGGCGATCTGTCCCCGCGCCGCCAGCTGCTCCACCAGCTCCGGCGCCGCCAGGAAGCGGCCCTCGCCGTGGGAGATGGGCACGGTGTATACCTCATCCACCTGTGTGGCCGCCAGCCAGGGCGACAGGGTAGAGCACACCCGGGTACGCACCAGCTTGGACTGGTGCCGCCCGATCACGTTATAAGTCAGGGTGGGGCACTGGGCGTCCGTATCCATGATCCGGCCAAAGGGCACAAGCCCCAGCTTGATCAGGGCCTGGAAGCCGTTGCAGATACCCAGCATCAACCCGTCCCGCCGCTCCAGCAGCGCCGTCACCTGTTCCCGAACCGCCTCGGCGCGGAAAAACGCCGTGATCAGCTTGGCGCTGCCGTCCGGCTCGTCGCCGCCGGAAAAGCCGCCGGGGATCACGATCATCTGCGCGTCGCTCACCGCTTGGGCAAAGCGCTCCACACTGTGGGAAATATCCTCCGCCGTCAGGTTGCGCACCACAAAGACCTCCGCTTCCGCGCCGGCAGCCAGCAGCGCCCGCTGGGTGTCGTACTCGCAGTTGGTGCCGGGGAATACGGGGATCAGTGCCTTGGGCCGCGCCGTCTTGACCGCCGCAGCCGCACCGCAGCCTCCTGTAAAGCGAATGGGCGCCACCTGCTCTTTTCCGCCCGCCTTCGTAGGATAGACCTCCTCCAGCACCGCGTCGTTCCATGCCCGCAGCGCCCGGATCTCCTCCCGGTCGCCGCCGATGGACACCGCAGGCTCCTGCGTTGTTGTACCCAACAGGATACCATGGAGCAGCGGCTCTGTCAACTCCGCCACCACCGCGCCGGGCATGGGCGCATACCAGTCCTGCGCCGTCTCCGCCGCCCGGAAGCCGATCTCATTGCCAAAGGACATCTTCATGACCGCCTCGGCAAGACCGTTCTCCACGGCCCAGGCCGCGGCCACCTTGCCCTCATGCGCCAGTGCACGCAGGCTGTCCCATGCCGCCATCTGCTCCTGCGGCGTCTCGCCCCGGAACAGATACACGCCGTGTCCCGCCTTCTTAAATTCGGTGCTCAGCACATCTCCCGCCGGCAGCGGAGCCACCGCGAAGGAGATCAGCGTAGGCGGCACGTCGCGGTCCAGGAAGGAGCCGGACATGGAATCCTTTCCGCCGATGGCCGCCGCGCCCAGCTCCAGCTGTGCGTCCAGCGCACCCAACAGCGCCGCAAAGGGCTTGCCCCACCGGACAGGCTCGCTGCGCAGCTTCTCAAAAAACTCCTGCAAGGAGAGATATACCTTCCGATAGTCGCCGCCTGCGGCCACCACCTTGGCCACAGAGGTATACACCGCGCTGTGTGCGCCGTGATAGGGGCTGGCGCTCATCTGCTCCGGGTCAAAGCCCCAAGCCATTACGCTGGCCTGCTCCGTCGTCTGTCCGGGCAGCACCGGCAGCAGCGCCGCCATTGCCTGAGCGGGACTGGTCTGGGTTCTGCCGCCGAAGGGCATCAGCAGCGTGCCTGCGCCGATGGTGCTGTCAAACCGCTCCGTCAGGCCCCGGCGCGACGCGCATTTCAGGCTGCCCGCCATGTCGCGCAGCGTGCGCTCCGCTGCACCAGCGGCCTTGTCCTGCCGCGCCACGCTCACCGCCGCGTGCTTGGCCGCGCCGTTGGTGTCCAGAAATGCCCGGGAAAGATCGGCGATCACCTGTCCGCGCCAGCGCATCACCATCCGGGGAGACTCCGTCACCACCGCCACGCGGTAGGCCTCCAGATTCTCCGCGGCAGCGGCGGCGATAAATGCCGCCTCATCCTTGGCGGCCACCACGACCGCCATCCGCTCCTGAGATTCCGAAATGGCCAGCTCCGTGCCGTCCAAACCGTCATATTTTTTGCGCACCGCGTCCAGATCGATCTCCAGTCCGTCGGCCAGCTCGCCGATGGCCACAGACACGCCGCCTGCGCCAAAGTCGTTGCACCGCTTGATAAGTCTTGTGGCCTCGCCGTTGCGGAAAAGCCGCTGCAATTTCCGCTCCTCCGGCGCGTTGCCCTTCTGCACCTCGCTGGCCATGGTGGACAGCGATTTCATGTCGTGGCTCTTGGATGCGCCGGTGGCGCCGCCGATGCCGTCCCGGCCCGTGCGTCCGCCCAGCAGGATCACCACGTCGCCGCTCTCCGGCCGCTGACGCACCACATTCTGTGCAGGAGCCGCCGCCACCACCGCGCCGCACTCCAGCCGCTTGGCCACATAGCCGTCGTGATATACCTCCGCCACATGGCCGGTAGCCAGACCGATCTGGTTGCCATAGGAGGAATAGCCCGCCGCCGCCGTCTGGGCGATGCGGCGCTGGGGCAGCTTGCCCGGCAGCGTCTGGCTCAGCGTCTTGCGGGGGTCGCCGCCGCCGGTCACCCGCATGGCCTGATGGACATACGCACGGCCCGACAGCGGATCACGGATGCACCCGCCGATGCAGGTGGCCGCGCCGCCAAAGGGCTCGATCTCCGTGGGGTGGTTGTGTGTCTCGTTCTTAAACATCAGCAGCCAATCCTGCTGCTGTCCGTCTACCTCGGCGCTCACATGGATGGAGCAGGCGTTGATCTCCTCGCTCTCATCCAGCTCCGGCAGCAGTCCCCGCTTTTTCAGCACCTTCGTACCGATGGTGGCAATGTCCATCAGCGTCTGAGGACGCGCCGCCGCCTTTTCCGGGCCGTAGACCTCCTCCCGGGCCGCCAGATACCGCTCATAGGCGGCCTGCACCGCCTCATCCTCCAGCGTCACGCTGTCCAGATGGGTGGCAAAGGTGGTGTGGCGGCAGTGGTCGGACCAGTAGGTATCCACCACGCGAACCTCCGTCACCGTAGGCTCCCTGCCCTCCTGCCGGAAATAATCCTGCAATACCTTCAGATCATCCCCGTCCATGGCAAGGCCCATCTGCGCGCCCAACGCCTCCAGCGCCGCGCCGTCCATGGCGCGAAAGCCCTCAACATGGGCCACATCCGCCGGCGTCGGGTGCTGGGTATGCAGCGTCTCCGGCTTATCAAAGCTGGCCTCGCGGCTCTCCACCGGGTTGATGACGTGGCGCTTCACCGCTGCCGCGTCCTCCTCCGTCAGCGTGCCGTACAGGGCGTATACCTTGGCCGTGCGTACCGCCGGCCGCTCGCCCTGACTGAGCAGCTGGATGCACTGCGCCGCACTGTCGGCCCGCTGGTCAAACTGCCCCGGCAGCGGCTCCACCGCGAATACCGCCGCCGCGCCGTCAGTCTCCGGTGCATCGCTGACCACATCCAGCGGCGGCTCGGAAAATACCACCTGCTTGGCCCGCTCAAACAGCGCCTCATCCAGTCCCTCGGCGTCATAGCGGTTCCAGATCCGCACCTTTTCCACGCCCGTCAGGCCCAGAAACGCCCTGCAATCATTCAGCAGCGTTCCGCACTCCGGGGACAGCCCCGGTTTCTTTTCCACAAATACCCGGTATACCATCACCGCGCCTCCTTCTGCGCCGCCAGCGCCCGTCGGCCGATGTCGCTGCGGCAATACTTATTGTCAAACCGTACCTCTCCTGCCAGACGGTACGCCTCGTCCACCGCCTCGGCCAGCGTATCGGCCACAGCGGTCATACCCATCACGCGGCCGCCGGCCGTCAGCAAGCGCCCGTCCTGCCGCTTTGCCCCCGCCACATAGGCGTGGGCCGCAGCCTCCTGCGTCATGGAGATAGGCAGGCCGCTCTCATATTTCGCCGGATAGCCCTGAGATGCCAGCACCACGCAGCAGGCGGCACGATCCGCGAACTTCACCTTTACATCCTTCAGCGTGCCGTTGGTGGCAGCCTCCATGATCTCCAGCAGGCTGCCCTCCAGCAGCGGCAGCACCACCTGCGTCTCCGGATCGCCGAAGCGGCAGTTGTACTCCACCACCTTCGGGCCGTTCTTCGTCAGCATCAGCCCGAAGTACAGGCATCCCTTGAAGGGTCGGCCCTCCGCCTTCATCGCGCGGATGGTGGGCAGGAAAATAGTCTCCATGCACTGCGTCGCTATCTCCGGGGTATAAAACGGGTTGGGGGCCACCGTGCCCATACCGCCGGTGTTGAGTCCCCGGTCGCCGTCCATGGCCCGCTTGTGATCCATAGAGGACACCATGGGCGCCACCGTTTCTCCGTCAGTAAAGCTCAGCACCGACACCTCCGGCCCCTCCATGTACTCCTCAATGACCACCCGTGCGCCGGACGCGCCGAAGGCTTGTCCCTCGATCATGGCCCGCACGGCCTCCTTGGCCTCCTCACAGGTCTGCGCCACCACAACGCCCTTGCCCAGCGCCAGTCCGTCAGCCTTTACCACAATAGGCGCGCCCTGCGCGTCGATATAGGCGCAGGCGCTCTCCGCATCGGTAAATATCTCATAGGCCGCCGTGGGGATGGCGTATTTCTTCATCAGTTCCTTGGAAAACGCCTTGCTGGCCTCGATCACCGCCGCCTTGGCGTCCGGGCCGAAGCAGGGGATCCCCGCCGCGTTCAGGGCGTCCACCGCGCCCAGCGCCAGCGGATCGTCGGGCGCCACCACGGCGTAGTCAATGCCGTGCTTCACGGCGAACTCGACCTGTGCCGGGATATCCTTTGCCCCGATTTCCGGCACGCACACCGCATCGGCGGCAATGCCGCCGTTTCCGGGCAGGCAGTAGATGATTTCCGCCCGCGGATCCTCTTTCAGCTTTTTAATGATTGCATGCTCGCGGCCGCCGCCGCCGATCACCATCAGCTTCATCTGCACGTTCTCCTTCTCAGTGGTGGAACAGCCGCATCCCCGTAAAGGCCATCGCCATACCATAGCGGTCAGCGGTCTCGATCACGTTGTCGTCGCGGATAGAGCCGCCGGGCTGCACGATATAGGCCGCGCCGCTTTTTCTGGCCCGCTCCACGTTGTCGCCAAAGGGGAAGAACGCATCGGAACCCACCGTCACGCCGGACTGGGTGGCGATCCACGCCTTTTTCTCCTCCGCCGTCAGCGGCTGGGGCTTCACCTTGAACTTGGTCTGCCACACGCCCTCGGCCAGCACGTCCTCATACTCGTCGGAGAGGTACACATCGATGGCGTTGTCCCGGTCAGGACGGCGGATCCCATCCACGAATTCCAGTCCCAGCACCCGGGGATGCCGCCGCAGATACCAGCCGTCCGCCTTCTGTCCCGCCAGACGGGTGCAGTGGATGCGGCTCTGCTGTCCTGCACCCACGCCGATGGTCTGTCCGTCCTTGACATAGCACACGGAGTTGGACTGGGTATATTTCAGGGTGATCAGCGCCACCACCATATCGCGCTTTGCCTGCTCCGGCAAAACGGTATTCTTCGTCACAAGATTCTCCAGCAGCGTCTCGTCGATTCTGAAATTATTGTGTCCCTGCTCAAAGGTCACGCCGAACACATCCTTCTGCTCCTGCGGCGCGGGAACGTAGTCGGGATTCATTTCCACCACGTTGTACTTGCCGCCCTTTTTGGTTTTCAGAATCGCCAGCGCCTCATCGGTATAGCCCGGTGCAATAATGCCGTCGGACACCTCATCTTTCAGATAGGCGGCGGTGGCTGCGTCGCACACATCGCTCAGCGCCGCCCAGTCGCCGTAGGAGCACAGCCGGTCGGCGCCTCTGGCCCGGATATAGGCGCACGCAATGGGAGAAAGCGCCGCCTCCGGGTCCACAAAATACACCTGCCGGTCTGTCTCCGTCAGCGGCAGGCCCACCGCCGCACCGGCAGGGGACACATGCTTGAAGCTGGCGGCGGAGGGCAGGCCGGTGGCCTCCTTCAGCTCGCGCACGAGCTGCCAGGAGTTGAATGCGTCCAGCAGATTGATAAAGCCCGGCTTGCCGTTCAGCACGGTAAAGGGCAGCTCGCTTCCGTCCCGCATAAACACTTTTGCCGGTTTCTGATTGGGATTGCACCCGTACTTCAGTTCCAATTCCTTCATATTCTTTTCCCCTCTCTGCTCAGTCGCCCAGATGCTTGTTGAACAGCCTTACCTGTCCCGCTACGTTGGCATACAGCGCCACCTTGTTGTCGGCGTTCAGCGCCGCCCAGACCGCCTCCGGCTCCGGAACGGACACCGCCATCGGCTCTCCGGCAAAGCTGGGCAGCGGGCTTCCGTCTCCCTGATAGGTGCTGATGAAATACCCCTCGCCCTCACGGCAGCCCTCATAGCAGAAGAACTCCCGCAGGCAGCGTCCATTTTCTCTTTTCAGGATGGCCAGTTCAAAGGAACCGTCTGCATGGAGGATGGCGGAGATGCGGGGCGTCCAGTTGGGCTCGTCCGGCTCATACTCCCGCTGCATCATCGCCGCACGGAAGTCGCCGCATTGGCACACGGTATCGGTCTGGTCACCGTTGGTCACCACCAGCGCATCGCCCATGGTGCGCACGGGATGGTAGATGATTAGGCTGGGATCGGCCAGCTTGGCCGGGTCATAGGCTTGGGTGCGGATGCCGTCCTCCGTCTCCACAAAGATACGGTTGCGGCTGTTCTCGCTGCGTCCCATGATAAAATAGTACACCCGGTTCTTCCCCACCAGAATGCCCCGGCCGGGATAGGAGGTCTTTTCCAAAAACTTCAAAAAATCCGTCATCGTCACTTCTCCTCGCTTTCACACAGCTTTGCGCAGACCTGCTCCGCCGCCTGCGGCAGCAGCAGCCACTCCGCCTGCTCCATCACGCGGCGCTGCAAGGTCTGGGGCGTATCGCCCGGCAGCACCTCCACCGCCTTTTGCAGCAGTATCCTGCCGCCATCCGGGATCTCATTGACAAAATGCACCGTCGCGCCGGTGACCTTCACGCCATAGCGCAGCGCCGCCTCGTGGACCCGCAGTCCGTACATTCCCTGCCCGCAAAACGACGGGATCAGCGAGGGATGCACATTCAATATCCGCTCCGGCCACCGTGCGGTAAACGCGCCGCTGAGGATCCGCAAAAAGCCCGCCAGCACGATCACTTGGATGCGGTGCTGCTCCAGCAGCGCCTGCAAGCGCCGCTCAAAGTCCGCCTGCTCCATACCGGATGGCAGCGCGCAGGCCGGCACGCCGGCCTTTTCCGCCCGCTCCAGCGCGTAAGCCCCCTCCTTCGAGGAGACCACCAGCGCGATCTCCCCATGGGGCAGCATCCCCGCCTGCCGGGCGTCCAGCAGCGCCTGCAAATTGGTGCCGCCGCCGGAAACCAGCACGGCGATCCGCGCTCTGCTCAGCATAGCGCAACCTTTTCCTCTCCCGGCACGATTTCGCCGATCACCGCCGCACGCTGGCCATTGGCCGCCAGCGCCGCAATGGCGGCGTCCGCCTGTTCCTTTGCCGCCACCAGAATCATGCCGGTGCCCATGTTGTAGGTGTTGAACATGTCCCGCTCCGGGATCTGCCCCATGCGCTGCAAAAGTCCGAATACCGGCAGAATCGTCAGCGCATTCTTTTCGATCCGGGCGCATAAGCCGTTCGGAATGCAGCGGGGCACATTTTCATAGAAGCCGCCGCCGGTGATGTGGCTCACGCCGTGGATTTCCGCCGCTTCCATCGCCGCCAGCACCGGCTTTACATACAGCTGCGTGGGCCGCAGCAGCTCCTCGCCCAGCGTACAGCCCAGCTCGTCATACCACGCGCCAAGGTCGGCCCGCTCCACGTCGAACACCTTGCGCACCAGCGAATAACCGTTGGAGTGCAGGCCCGAGGAGGGCAGCCCCAGCACCACATCTCCGGCGCGTACCTGACTGCGGTCAATGATCTTCTCCCGGTCCACAATGCCCACGGCAAAGCCGGCCAGATCGTAGTCCTCCGCCGCCATGGTGCCGGGGTGCTCCGCCGTCTCGCCGCCGATCAGGGCGCAGCCGGACTGCACGCAGCCCTCCGCCACGCCGGCTACCAGCTCCGCCACCTTTTCCGGCACATTCCGTCCGATCGCGATGTAGTCCAGAAAGAACAGGGGCTTTGCGCCGCAGCAGATGATATCGTTGACGCACATGGCCACACAGTCGATACCCACCGTGTCATGTTTTCCCATCAGCTGGGCAATCCGCTGCTTGGTGCCCACGCCGTCGGTGCCGGATACCAGCACCGGCTGGGCCATACCCGTCAGCTCAGGCATAAACAGTCCGCCAAAGCCGCCGATATCGGACACCACACCGGGGATCATGGTTCGGGCCACATGCTTTTTCATCAGCTTTACGCCCTCATAGCCCGCCTCGATGTTAACGCCGGCGGCCGCGTAGGCTTCCGAATGAGAAATACCCATTTGTTTATTCCTTTCCGGTCCAGCAATAGGTGCAGACCTTCTCCTTGTCGATACCGATGGCCTCCAGAAGTCCGTCGATGGACTGATAGGCCAATGAATCAAAGCCGAATTGCTCGCAGATGGTGTGCAGCAGGCACTGGCCCCGCTGGGTGCTGCTGTCGGCATATTCCTCCAGATGCCGCTGGCCCTCGTCGCCCTCCAGCTCCTGTACCACCCGCCGCGCCAGCAGATCCATGGGGCTGTTCCCCCGCGAGAAGTTCAGATAGCGGCACGGATACATAATGGGCGGGCAGGCGGAACGCATATGTACCTCCTCCGCTCCGGAGTTATACAGAAATTCCACCGTCTCTCGCAATTGGGTGCCCCGCACGATGGAGTCGTCCACAAACAAAAGCTTCTTCCCCTCGATCAGCTCCGGCACCGGGATCTGCTTCATCCGGGCCACCCGGTTGCGCACCTGCTGATCCTCCGGCATAAAGGAGCGGGGCCATGTGGGCGTATACTTCACAAAGGGCCGGGCGAAGGCCTTTCCGCTGCGGTTGGCAAAGCCGATGGCGTGGGGCACACCGGAATCGGGCACGCCCGCCACATAGTCCACCTTGGGCAGCTGTCCCCGGCTCACCTCATCGCGGGCCATGATCTCGCCGTTGCGATAGCGCATCACTTCCACGTTCACGCCCTCATAGTTGGAGTTGGGATAGCCGTAGTACGTCCACAAAAAGGCGCAGATTTTCATCTCTTTTCCCGCCGGCGACAGTGTCTGGCAGCCATCAGCGCTCAACCGGACGATTTCCCGCGGTCCCAGCTCATAGGCGTCCTGATAATCCAGCTTGTGGTAGGCAAAGGACTCAAAGGAAACGCAGTATCCGTCCTCCCGCCGTCCCACCAGCACCGGCAGGCGGCCCATGTTGTCCCGGGCGGCGATGATCTCGCCGCGCTGCGTCAGCAGCAAAATGGTCATGGAGCCGTCGATCACTTCCTGCGCGTGAAGGATACCCTCCACCAGATCATCCTTCTGATTGATCAGCGCCGCCGTCAGCTCCGTCACGTTGACATGGCCGTTGCTCATGGCCATAAACTGCCGTCCCTCATCGGAGAAATAGTCCTGCACCAGTGCCTCGGCATTGTTGATGATGCCCACCGTTACGATGGCATACAGGCCCAGCCGTGAGCGTACCAGCAGCGGCTGGGGATCGCTGTCGCTGATGCAGCCCAGTCCCGCATGGCCGTGGAATTCGGCCAGATCCCGCTCGAATTTTGTGCGGAACGGGGTATTTTCAATATTGTGTATCTGCC
Organism: uncultured Oscillospiraceae bacterium; assembly: GCA_934561335.1. Next base: position 1,317 of record CAKTGD010000032.1, on the reverse strand, counting down.
GCTGAAAGCCATCCTTTTCGTCCAGAAGGATCATTCCGCCCCGGCGTGTGCCCAGGTGGGAGTGATAGTCCGTTCCGAAAAATACATCCAGCGTCACATCGCGGGTCGATACCGCGCCGAAGAATCCCCCCATTACGCAAAGAACAGCTCAGACAGGGTCATGGGATCGATGTACTTTCCGTCCTTATAAACCCGCATGTTGCCCGAGGCGATCTCGTCGATGAGCATCACGCTGCCGTCGGGCGCATAGCCGTACTCAAACTTGATGTCATACAGCACCAGTCCCTTTTCCTTCAGGTCGTCAGCCACGATCCGGGTGATCTGCTGGGTCATGGCCTTGATGTCGTCATACTGCTTTTCGGTCATAACGCCCAGCGCCACCAGACCGTCCTTGGTAACCAGCGGATCGCCCAGCGCATCATTTTTGAAAGTGGTCTCCACATAGGCGGGCAGATCGGCGCCCTCCTGAATATACTCGCCGTAGCGGCGCAGGAAGCTGCCCACCGCCTTGTAGCGGCAGATGACCTCCAGACCGTGGCCAAACACCTTGGCCGGCAGCACCTCCATGGTGGTGTCAGCCAGATTGGCGGATACATAGTGGGTGCGGATCCCGGCGGCGTTGATCTTCTCAAAGAAGTACATGCTCATCCGCAGGTTCACATCGCCCACACCTTCAATGCTCAGCCCCACGCTGTTCTCGCCGGGATCGAACACGCCGTCCTTGCCGGTGCAGTCATCCTTAAACTTCAGCAGATAGTTGCCGTTGTCCAGTGCGAAAACGTTCTTGGTCTTGCCGGTATATACGAGTTTCATGATCTGTTTCCTCCGTTTTATCGTTTTATTAATCCGTGTTGGAATATCTCTTCGTAAGTCAGGCGCTCCTTACTGAAATTGCGCCTTCAGCTCTTCGTCTGCCTGCAGCACAGCGGCCTTTTCCCGCGCCCGGGCCTCGTCAAGTCTGCGTGCCAGCTCACTGTCGGCAACCGCCAGGATCTGCACCGCCAGCAGCGCGGCGTTCTTTGCCCCGTCAATGGCCACCGTAGCCACCGGAATGCCGCCCGGCATCTGTACCGTGGCCAGCAGCGCGTCCATTCCGTCCAGCTTTCCGCCGCTGCATGGGATCCCGATCACCGGCAGCGTGGTATTGGCCGCCATGGCCCCCGCCAGATGGGCCGCCATTCCGGCCGCCGCAATAATAACAGAAAATCCGCTCTCCCGTGCCGACGCAGCAAACTCCCTTGCTTCGTTCGGACACCGGTGGGCGGATAATACGCGCACTTCCATCTGGACCCCATACTCTCGCAATACGCCAATGGC
>CAKTGD010000031.1 GCA_934561335.1 uncultured Oscillospiraceae bacterium | reverse complement strand
AGCGTCGGCGAACCAGATTTTGATATTCCGCAGGCTGTCAAGGATGCCGAAATCAACAGCATCTGCGAAGGCAAAAGTTGCTACACTCCTACGCTCGGCCTTTTGGAGCTGCGCGAGGCAATTGCGGATGATATCCATAAAAACTACGGCGTGAAATACGACCCGAAAACCGAAATCATGGTAACCGTCGGTGTCAGCGAAGCACTGTACACCACTATTACTACGATTATGCATCCCGGTGACGAAATCATTCTGCCCGAGCCCTGTTACGTTGCCAACAAGGCCTGCGTTATTCTGGCAGGCGGCAAACCTGTTTCCGTAGAAACTTATCAGGAAAACGGCTTTGTGCCTACTATCGAAGATTTGGAAAAGGCTGTTACGCCCAAGACTAAGGCTATTATGCTTGGCTATCCCAATAACCCGACCGGCGCTATTATGAGCAAGGAACAGATTAAGGCTATCGGTGACTGGGCTGTAAAGCATGACCTGATTGTCATCAGCGACGAGCTTTATGCTCATCTTACCTATGGTGGCAAAACGCACACCATGTTCACCCACTTCCCGGAATTCCGCGACCGCACCATTATTTTCAACGGCTTCTCCAAAGCCTACGCTATGACCGGCCTGCGTCTTGGCTATATCATGGCACCGGCGTCAATCATCAACGCTATGAACATCCTGCATCAGTACGTTGTGCTCTGCCCCAATGTTACGGCACAATACGGTGCGATTGCGGCACTGAAATACTGCCGTCAGGACGTTGACAATATGGTTGCCGAATACAGCCGCCGCCGTCAGATTATGATTGACGGCTTCCACAAGATGGGCCTGCCGCTGTATGAGCCTGAAGGCGCCTTCTATGTTTTCCCCTGCATCAAGGAAACCGGCCTTTCCAGCATGGAATTTGTTGAAAAGCTGCTGGAGGAGCAAGAGGTTCTCGTAATCCCCGGCAACATCTTTGGTGCCGGCGGCGAAGGCTATATCCGCTGCTCCTATGCTTACAGCGAAGAAATCCTGCATAAAGCACTGGAGCGCATCGCCCTCTTCGTAACGAAATACAGAAATCTGAACAAGGCGAAATAACTGTTATGCTGACTGCTTATTGGACAAGCTGATTTGTCAGGTAGTATAATATAAGCAGCTAATAAAATATTAGCTGACGGTTTTTGTATTTATCTAAACCCTTCCACTAAGTCTCATACCTTCCGTGAGACAAAAGGCAAAGAGAAAAACACGGTTTATAGCTGGCCGTGTTTTTCTCTTTTTTATCAGGAAAATCTTTAGCTCAAAAAATAAGGCTGCTGCCTCCGGACCAATCCGAAGACAGCAGCTTTTTGCATCCGAGCATTCATCTGCTTATAATTTTTATCTTAAGTTAAAGCTGACTGCGCGCGTAACGCGACAGCGTGCGTTCTGCCCGTACTTATCCTTAGCCGGACTGAAACGCCATTTGTTGACTGCCGTCACAACACTGTTATCCATAGCACTGTTGCCGGAGGAACCCACGACCGTCACATCCTCTACACTGCCGTCAGCACCAACCAGAATGCGTACAGTTACCACACCGGTAGCACCGCTGTTGCGGGCAGAAGCAGGATATACAGGCGCAACCTCGCGCAGCAGACGTGGAGGTTTTACGGGTACACCGCGGCCTTCGCCGCTGCCGCTGCCACTGCCGTTGCCACTGCCGCTACCGCTGCCTGTTCCGGTACCGGTGCCTGTGCCTGTACCGTTACCGCTGCCATTGCCATTGCTGACAGGAGCCTTCGGTCCGGGGGCTGCAGTTGCCTTTTTCTTAACAACCTTCTTTTGCGGCTTCGGCTTCAGCTTCTGGTCAATAATATCCTCCAAGCTTTGCACAAGCGGCTCTTCCTGCTGCTCCTCCTGTTCGATTTCTTCTTCCTGAGCTTCAGCGCCGCCACCGCCGCCCTCCAGAGAAACCTCCAAAATTTCCGGAGGTGTATGCACAAAGCGGTAGCCGAAAATGCCCAAGCCGGCTGCAAGAACAAGATGCACTGCCAAGGCTACGGCAAAGCCCTTGCCGAATCGCTTTTGTTCGTCCTTCATTTGCTCTCACCCGTCTCCGTAGCCAGACCGAAGCGTGTGACACCTGCTCCCTTCATTTTATCCATCAGCTGGATAATAGTTTTGTAGGGCGCTTCGTCCTCTGCTCTGATAATAACAGAGAAGGAGGAATCATGCTTGCTTTCAATCGCAGCATTCTGAACCAGCATGTCCATCTCAATTTTATTTTCATCAAGATACAGGCTGCCGTCCTTTTTGATTGTTACATTAAAGTTACTCTTGCTGACATTCTCCGAATGCCTAGCAACCGGCAAGCGGATAGGAATCGTCTTGACCTCGCTCATATACATAGTGCTGACAATAAAAAATACCAGCAGCAGGAAAATCATATCAATCATCGGACTGAGCATGATTTCCGGTGCCTTCATCACTCTTTTACGACGTCTGCGCATTTTCTGACACCGCCCCTCATTTGCTCTGCTCGTTAGCTTTGAAAATATCAACCAGCGTATCCGCTACCTCGTTGATATTCAGAGTTTCGGTTTTGATTTTACTCATAAGATAAGCATGAATACACATACCCATGATGGCAATGCACAAGCCAAAGACGGTAGTAATCAACGCTTCGCCGATACCTGCGGTAACAGCCATCGGGTTCTGAGTTCTTTCGTTCAGAGCGTTAAAGGAAGAAATCATACCGGTAATAGTACCGAGCAGACCGAGCATCGGCGAAAGGCCGACAACAACACTCAGATAGTTGATATTTTTCTCCAGGCTGTCGATAATGCGGTCCGCCTTGGTATAGACAATAGTTTCCAGACGTTGGCCAAGGTCACCTTTAATATCCAGAATTTCCTTAGCCATAGCAGCAGCCTCACCCTTGCTCTGCTCTGCCAGCTCACTGGCACCGACTAAATTGAAGTCATTCATCATGCGGCAGAAGCTGCTCGCAAACTTTTCTCCGGAAATAGCCTTCTTATAGAAAAGATATCGTTCCACGCCAATAGCAATAGCGGCAAAGGAACACATCAATAACGGCCACATGCAGGGACCACCCTTAATAAAATAATCAACAGCTCCGGCAAAAATACTCATACTTAAACCTTCTTTCAAAAATCAACGCTGCAACTTTTTATTTTGCGGCAAACTGCAAGCTCATTATCCGCTCATCAACAGCAGAAGAAAGCCTCAAGGCTCCCATATTTGATACTTGTTGCTATTTACTAGATATTTATATTATAGCCTCTTTACTAATCTGCGTCAAGAAAACACAAACTATATAAACAAAGGCAGTACAGAGAAATTTCTCCATACTGCCCCAGGCTTTATTCTATTTGAAATACTTGGCGAAGGCCTGCGCCGCCGCCGACTGCACCTCTGCATTAAAGGCTACGTACCGCTCGAGCAGCAGGCGTCCCTCAGGCGTCAGCACACTGCTGCCGCCGCTTTTGCCGCCTGCCGTACTGCTCACCAGTGCAAAGCCAAGGTCTGCCTCCGCACGTCGCAGAATTTTCCACGCCTTGCTGGCCGACATGCCCATAGCCTTGTAGGCAGCGCTCAGCGAGCCGGTGGCTTCGATGCGCTGCAAAAGCTCCGCTACGCCCTTGCCGAAGTCAATGCTTTCATTATACACGCGCACCTTCACATGGTAATGCTGCGGGTCTGCGTAGGTCATTTTACCACCCCTTGCCGAAGCCGCAGGCAGGATAGGTGCACACTGCGCAGTTCAGGCACAGTCCGCCCTCACCCAAGGCTGCCAGCTCATCGGCAGTAACAAGGTCGCAGGCCAGCACACGCGGCAACACCAGGTCAAAAACAGTGCGCTTAGCGTACATTACGCAGCCCGGCAGGCCCAGAACAGGCACCTGCTTTTCGCCGTAGTAGGACAGCAAGAACATCGCTCCCGGAAGCACCGGTGCACCATAGGAAACAATGCGTGCGCCAGTATTCTTGATTGCGAGCGGTGTACGGTCATCCGGGTCAACGCTCATGCCGCCGGTGCAAAGCACCATTTCCGCGCCCTTTTCTTCAATCGCTGTTTTAATCGCAGCGGTAATCTCCTCCGGTTTGTCATCCAGAACCTGCTTATAAACTACCTCCACATTGAACTCTGCCAGCTTTTCCTCCAGCACAGGCGTAAAGGTATCCTTAATGCGTCCGTGGAAAACCTCGCTGCCTGTCGCCAGTACGGCAGCCTTTTTGATTTTATACGGCAAAAGCTGCAGCAGCGGTTCATCACCGCACAGCTCGCGCACACGCTGCATCTTTTCCTTTTCGATAACCAGCGGAATGATGCGTGTACCGCAGAGCTTGTCGCCCTTTTTCACCGGCGTATTGCCGTGACGCGTCGCAATCATCATCTGTCCAAAGCTGTTGACCAGACGCAGACGCTTGCCGTCCACCTTGAACAAACCGTCGGCAGCGGCCGCCAGCTCAATCTTGCCCTCTTTCACAGACGATTCATCCATCATACTATTTTTGCAGATATCGCACAAAATACGTGCGGCATCATTTTCATGCAGCATGCTTTCATCGGCTTCCCACACATATAAATGCTCCTTGCCGATAGAAAGCAGCACCGGAATATCCTCCGGCTGCACCACATGTCCCTTGCGGAACACGGCATCCTTGGTAACGCCCTTGATAATTTGTGTCAGGTCATGGCAGAGAACACTGCCGACCGCATCTTCAGTACGAATTAATTTCATGTTTATCTACCTCTTATTTAGCCTGCGCAAAGCCGTAGGCGGCAAAAATCTTCATAGCTTCTTCGGTCTGCAGGAAGGCAGCAAAATCCTTGGCAGCCTCAGCCTGCGGAGCCTTCGCCAACACGCCGATAGGATAAATTACCGGCTTCTTTAAGGAGCCTACCGGAGCTTCGGCAACAACAGTAACCTTATCCTTCAAGAGTGCTGCATCAGTAGCGTAAACAAGGCCTGCATCGGCACTGCCTTCGGCAACCCAGTTCAGCACTTGTGTTACGTTAGTACCAAGGCTTACTTTGGACTGAATCGCATCCCACTGGTCCAGCTTGGACAGTGCTTCCTTGGCATATTGGCCTGCAGGAACGCTGGCAGGATCACCGATAGCAGGATGCTTAGCCTTGCCGAAATCATTAAAGCCTTTAATTTCACTGCCGCTTTTAGGCACAATCAGCACCAGCTTGTTTTCCAGCAGCGGCTTCACCGTGCTTTTATCCATATAGCCCTTATCGCTCAGCGCGTTCATCTGCTTATTGGCCGCAGAAATAAATACGTCAGCTGCCAGACCGCTTTCAATCTGTGCCTGCAGCTTACCGCTGGCATCATATACGCCCTCAATTTTGATTTCCGGATGCTTTTGCTGATACAACGGAATGAGCTTTTGCGTAAATACCTTTTCCATGCTGGCAGCAGCTGCCAGACGCAGTGTTTTGCCTGCCTGTGGAGCAGCAGTCTGCTTATCACCGCCGCCGCAGCCTGCAGCCATAACAGCTAACATCAAAGAAAATACTAAGCATAAGAGTTTTTTCATTTTACTCCCCCTGTTGTTGTTTTGTTTTATATAAATAAACATTAAGACCGATAACTACCAAAAGGCAGATGCCCACAATTACGGCCACATACCAGCCTGCGGCATCCCAATCGCCTGCCGCGACAGCAGAATAAACCGCGAGCGGCAGTGTGCGTGTACGTCCTGCGATATTGCCGGCAATCATCGCCGTGGCGCCGAACTCGCCCAGACCGCGGGCGAAGGCCAGCAGTCCGCCGGCAATAATACCCGGCAGCGCATTAGGCAGATGAATGCGCCAGAAAATGCGCCATTCCGTCATGCCCAGCGAACGCGCCGCCTCCAGCATGCCCTTGTCAACCTGCGACAAGGCTCCGCGCGCACTGCGGTACATGAGCGGCAGCGAAATTACCGCCGCCGCCAGCACCGTCGCCAGCCAGCTGAAGGCTATTTTTATACCTGTCAACTGATAAATAAGCTGGCCCAAAAAGCGGTTGTTGCCAAAGAAATATAAGAGAAAGAAGCCTGCTACCGTCGGTGGCAACACCATCGGCAGTGTTATTACAGCGTCGGCAAAAATCTTCAGGCTTTGGCTTTGCAGCCGTTCCACCCACCAGGCAATAATTACGCCGATAAAGAAAACTATAACGATTGTTGCTGCCGCAGTGTGCAACGAAATCCACAGCGGTGACCAGTCAATTGCGCTCATTTTCTCGCACAGTCATGGGCGCTGCCCTTCAAAATACGCAGTCCATGCTCCAGCTGCGGCAAAACGATTGCCAGCGCTTCCTCCACCGCCTTGGTGCTTCCCGGCAGATTCACAATCAGCGTCTGTCCGCGCACTACGCTTACGCCGCGGCTCAGCATTGCCCGCCGCGTAATCTTCAGTGATTCCGCACGGATGGCCTCCGCAATACCGGGCACATTGCGTGTAGCCACCGCCATAGTTGCCTCCGGTGTAACATCTCGCAACGAAAGGCCCGTACCGCCTGTGGTGATAATCAGATCCACCTGTCTGCTATCCGCAAGACGCACCAGTTCACGTTCGATTTTTTTCTGCGCGTCGGGAAGCAAAACCTGCTCCACGATTTCGTAGCCTGCCTCCGTCAGCAGCTCTGCTGCCCGCGGGCCGCTGGTGTCAACACGCTCGCCCGCTGCACCCTTATCTGAAAGCGTCATTACCGCCGCACGCAAAGGAGCGTCGGCTGCAGGCAGCGTCACCTCCAGCTCCATACCGCTGCGCAGGACACCACCATGCTCTACCGTCGCAAAAACGCCCTCACGCGGCATAATGCAGTCGCCCACACGCGCAAAAATCGTGCAGTGGCTGTGGCACTCCTTGCCGATCTGCGTCAGCTTCATGACTACGTCACCGCTGCGCATGATGCTGCCTACCGGCAGCTTTTTGAAGTCGATGCCGCTTACCAGAATGTTTTCACCGAAAGCACCGATAGCGGCATCACCACCGCGCGCATTAAATTCATCTACCTTTTCCGCACTCAGCAAACTCACCTGACGGTGCCATTTGCCGGCGTGGGCATCACCCTCGATGCCGAAATTTTCTTTGAGCACAATCTCATGAACAGGATGCTTTTCCGTACCCTTCTTTTCGCTGATACACACAGCCTTGATTATGCCTCTGATGCTTGCTTCCATACAAAACCACCACTCTTTCCGCCTGCTTTGCTCAGCAGATGCACATCTGTAATCATCATCGCCTTGTCCACGGCCTTGCACATATCGTAAATCGTCAGCAAGGCAATCTGCACGCCTGTCAGCGCCTCCATCTCCACGCCTGTCTTGCCCGTAGTTTTTACCAGACATTGCGCCTGTACGGCGTAGCTGCCGTTTTCCGCCAGCAGCTCAAAATCTACCGTGCACTTCGTCAGCTGCAGCAGATGGCACAGCGGAATCAGCTCGCTGGTGCGCTTGGCCGCCATAATTCCGGCAACACGCGCTACGCCCAGTACATCACCCTTGGCCATACTGCCGGCAGCAATTTTTTCATATATTTCTCTGCTTACGCAGATTTTTCCCTGCGCCACGGCAACCCTCGCGGTGTCAGCCTTATCGCTGACATCCACCATCAGAGCATTGCCCGCAGCGTCAAAATGTGTAAATTCACTCATTGTCTGCTCCTTCAAAGCCTGTATTTATCCGCCAATCTGGCTCATATTAAAGCGCGCTGCTTTTACATCAAAGCTGTGTCCCGCAGGCTTGGCGTAAATAATATCCTGCATGGCCTTAACTAAATCCGCATCACTTACGCCGTCACGCAGCAAGTGCTTGAGATTCATGCCTTCGTCACTGTAAAGACAGGGCTTCAGCATGCCTACGGATGTAAGACGCACTCTGTTGCAGACAGCGCAGAATTTATTATGCAGCGGTTCGATAAAACCCACCGGCATTTTATAGCCGCCGATGCGCCAGTAGCTTGCGGGACCGTTGCCGTAGCGCTGTGCGTCAAGCTGCAGTTGCAGGCCTGCCTGCTCCAGTTGGCTGCGGATTTCGCTGCCGCTCAGGCCATGCAGATTAGTGTTGCAGTCCAACGGCATCAGCTCGATAAAGCGCAGCGGCGCGTTATAGCTGTGCGCCAGCTTTAGTAATTGCATAATGTCCGTCAGGCCGTTTTCCGCTAAAGGCACACAGTTCAGCTTGAACGGTATCCCTGCAGCCTGCAGCTCCCGCAATGATTGCAGGACGCTGCTCAGGCTGCCGCCGGTAAGCTCTTTGTAATACGCCGCATTCAGCGTATCCAGGCTCACGTTGATGCTGTCCACGCCTGCTTGTACAAGCGCAGGCAGCTGCTGCGCCAAAAGCGTGCCATTCGTCGTCAGCGTCACCTGCTCCGCGCCGTCCAGCTGCTTCAGGCTGGCGATAAAATCACTGCAGCCCTTGCGCAGCAAAGGCTCGCCGCCGGTGATTTTGAATTTGCGGATACCAAGCTGCAGCGCAGCGCGGCAAATGCTCAAAAGCTCCTCGTAGCGCAATATTTCGTTATGCGGCACATGCTCACTCACCTCCGGCTGACAATAGCGGCAATGCAGGTTGCAGCGGTCGGTAAGGGAGATGCGCAGATAATCTATTTTGCGGTTGTATTGGTCATACATGATTGTAATCCTTCCATCGCGTCATTCTCACCCGAGAATAACGCTTACCAAAACAAATGTGGTCTTGCAACCACATTTGTTTTCAGCCTATTAAAATCTTATTCTTCGTCAACGCCCATAGCAATTTTTTCCGGAGTAATCGGCAAAGTCATAAAGCGCTTGCCGGTTGCCTGATAAATTGCGTCGGCAATTGCCGGAGCCGGAGTGTTGATTACCAGCTCGCCCACGGATTTGGCACCGAAGGGACCGCTTTCCTCATAGCTGCTGGCAAAGTCAACATAGATATGACCGATATCCTCACGGCAGGGAACCTTGTACTGCATGAAGGAGTTTTCGTAAATACGTCCTTTGGGACTGTAGGTTACGTTTTCCATCAGCGCCATGCCGATGCCCTGCAGAATGCCGCCTTCGGTCTGCACCTTCGCCAGATGCGGGTTAACCGGAGTACCGCAGTCAACAGATGCATAGAAGTTCACTACCTGCGCTTCGCCTGTCAGCAGGTCGGTTTCAACCTCAGCCACACCGGCCATAAACGGCGGTGGCGACAGCACACTGTTCTGCTCTACTGTTTCTTCCAGAGCGATATCGTTATTCACCATGGAAGCGGTGGCGATATCAAAGAGGCTTACAGCCTTGTCGCTGACGGTATCACGCACCTCGCGTCCGTCAAAAATAACCTGATCCGTGCCGCATTCCAGCAGGCGTGCTCCCAACTGGCAAATCTTGCCGCGCAAACGCTGTGCGCAGACCTCTACGGCCTTACCGGTAATATATGTTGTACTGGATGCGTAGGAACCGGAGTCATAAGGAGAAGCATCGGTATCCGCACCGAATACGGTAATGTTATCGTAATCACATTCCAGAACCTCTGCTGCCATCTGCGCCAGAACGGTATCACAGCCGGTGCCCATATCGGCAGCACCGATCAGCAGAGTGTAATGTCCCTCATCGTTGATTTTGAGGGTAGCACCGCCGACGTCGCAGTAAGGAATGGAGCTGCCCTGCATCGCAATAGCCACACCCATTGTGCGTACCTTGCCGTCAGGCAGCTGCTGCAGCGGGAACTTCTGCTCCCAACCGCTCATCTCGCGTACCTGCGCCAGGCAGCGGTCCAGCGCACAGCTTGTATTGGGCGCACCATAATAAGCAGGCATAATATCGCCCTCACGCGTAATATTCATCTCACGCAGCTTAATCGGATCCATCTTCAGGCGTGCTGCCAGCTCGTTCACAGCAGATTCCACGGCAAAGATGCCCTGAGGAGCGCCGTAACCGCGATACGCACCTGCAGCCTGCAGGTTGGTGTAAACTACGTCAAAGCCGAAGCGGAAGGCCTCGGTACGGTACAGAGGAATAGACTTGTGACCGGAAAGGCCGACGGTCGTGGGACCGTGCTCGCCGTAAGCACCGGTATTGGAAAGAGTATATAAATCAATCGCGCGGATTTTGCCTTCTTTAGTAGCACCCAAACGCACGCGCACCTCCATCTCATGGCGCGGGCTGGAGGCTATATGACATTCATAACGCGAGAAAATCATCTTACTCGGCTTTTTTGTTTTCCAGGTAACAAAAGCCGGATACATTTCGCTGACACAGCTCTGCTTAGCGCCGAAGCCGCCACCGATACGCGGTTTAACCACGCGCACCATAGTTTTGGGGATATGCAGCGCGTTCGCAATAATGCGACGGCAGTGGAAAACAATCTGCGTAGAGCTGAGGATGTTCAATCTGCCGTAGGTATCAATGGAGCAATAGGTTACGAACGGCTCCATCATATCCTGCTGTACAGCCTTGGTATGAGTTGTCTGGTCGATAACAACATCGCATTCCGCCAGAATCTTATCAACCTCGCCATCCTCGATAACCTCATGGGCGCACAGGTTACGCTTGTTGTCGGCGCCGACCGGGCAGTTCGCCTTCCAGGTATCTTCGGGATGCACGAGCACAGGGTTATCCAGTGCAGTGCGGAAGTCAAGCACTGCATCCAGCAGCTGATATTTTACTTTAATCAAAGACAGCGCCTTGTCGACAGCTTTTTCCGTTTTGCCGGCAACAATCGCTACGATATCGCCCACAAAGCGTACATGACGGTCCAGCAGCAGGCGGTCGTAGGGACTCGGTTCTGGATAGGTCTGACCTGCGTAGGTGCAGCGCTCGCCATCCTGGTCCACGTCCTCCCAGGTATAAATTGCTTCGATATCAGGCACCTTGGCTGCAATAGCGGTGTTAACGCTTTCAATAATAGTATTCGCATGCGGAGAACGCAGCACCTTGACAAGCAGGCAGTCGTTAGGCACCAAGTCATCGGTGTAGACAGGCTGGCCTGTCACCAGCTGCATAGCATCCTTTTTGCGGTAGGATTGGTTAACTATTTTCATCTGCAGCTTCCCTCCTTATGCCTGCGCCTGAGATTTTTTCCAGGCGATGAAATTTTGGATTCCGCGCAGCTGTCCCTCATAACCGGAGCAGCGGCACAGGTTGCCTGCCAGAAATTCTTTGATTTCTTCTTCCGTAGGCTCGCTGTTTTCACGCAGCAGCGCAATCGCGTTCATAATCATGCCGGGGTTGCAGAAGCCGCACTGCTCCGCGCCCTGGTCTGCAATAAAGGCACCAAATTCCGCTGCCTCCTGCTGCATTCCCTCCATCGTTACGATGCTGTGGCCTGCGGCACGCGCTGCCAGAACAGCACAGGAAAGCACAGGCTTATCATCCATAAATACAGTGCACAAACCGCAGTTGGTAGTGTCGCAACCGCGCTTTACACTGTAGCAGCCTTCCTTGCGCAGAAAATCGAGTAAAACTGTATCAGCCTCCACCATACGGGTCAGCTTTTTGCCATTTAAGGTTAAGGTTATCTCCATCAGGCCTTACCTCCCAGTTCTGTTAAACATCTTGCTGTCAGCACCTTAATCAGGTGTGTACGGTACGCAGCACTGCCACGCGGATTGGTTTCCGTCGGCAGTAAGCTTGCAGCATATTCCGCAAAGGCCTTTGCCTTCTCGGCAGTCATAGGCAAAGTTGCGAGCTGCTCTGCATCCTTCACCAGCGCAGCCTTCGCCGGACGTGCGCCCACTGCGGCCTGCACGCCTTCCTGCGTCAGCGCCGCCGCACAGGTCAGCACCGGAAAATCGGTCTTGCTGATGCGCACGGATTTATAGCTGTAATGCGCTGCCGTCTTTTTGACGATAATGCGCACCAGAATATCTCTGTCATACGGCATATTTACAAAATCTGCCAGCGGCACAATACCGCCCTTATATAATTCCACATAGCTGTCCATCACCAAAAGCAGTGTCAGCACATCGGAAAAGCCGAAGCGTCCGAACACACTGCCGCCTACGGTAGCAAGATTGCGAAACTGCACACCTACGATATGGCGCAGCGCCTCCTTATTTGCTCCCTCACTGTAGGCGGTAAAGCCATCATGCAGCTCCAGCCGGCGCAAGCTCACCATCGCACCGATGCGGAATTCTGTTTCTGTTTCCTCTATTGTATCCAGGCCTAAAGCCGACAAATCAATCGCTGTCTGCACATTGCCCTTGCTCAGGCGC
>CAKTGD010000030.1 GCA_934561335.1 uncultured Oscillospiraceae bacterium | reverse complement strand
CAGTACAATTGCACTGCCTGCCTAATCCGAGGACACGCTTCAAGGTACCCCTATCAGGAGTAGCGGAAGCGGTCCTTCTTTTTTTGCATTTTACTTGCCGAAGTAGCGGTTCAGCAGACCCTCAAAGGCCTTGCCGTGGCGGACCTCGTCGCGGGCCATTTCATCGTCTCGCCGACGGGCAGGCCGCTTCGCGTCCTATGGGAATCGCGGTATCAAGCGGTTTTTCATTTCGTTATACGGAAGGGTTTCTAAAGATGTTCTATCTCATTCTCGGGCAAGCAACCTCGCGGAACTGTCTTGACGTAGATTGCTACAACAAACTGTGCGTCAACAAAGATACCAAAATTCAGATGCCATATATTCCAGAGCTTGTCAGATCAAGGCGGGAAAAGCGATCTGGCAACCGATTCGCCAGTATCTTTAGGACAATTACCGGAAAAACGGATACCTCTACTGCCGAGGCAGTCATAGTCTGCGCAGAAATCTTCTTTTTCATAGATTCGTCTCCCTTTTCAGTTCCAGCGCCTGCAGCGAATAGTTGTCACAGCCAGCATAACCGACAGGGTGATTTCAGAAAGATACAGAATCGCACCACGGATGTCAAAATATGTTCAGTTGCTGCTATGTGGAACGCCGTGTGCAGCGAAAACAGTTTCAAAATGTTCGGAAGGAGCTCCGCAAAGCTACTTCCATTCAGGAAATACCCTCACTCACCATGATACTTCCTCTAATAAGCAAGCCAACGGCCAATCCCTTGTTTCTGGAGATAGCGTAAAAGAGCACAGGCAGCAGCAGCAAGGCAACTATCATGCCAATCAAAGATCCCACAGACACAATAGAAGCGAGACAGCAAAGGACGCTCCGCAACGAGTTGGCTGATCGTCAGGGCAGAGACCAGCATACCTACGGCAAGTTGGGCAACTCCCAACAGAAAAAACATTCCGATGGCCGCATAATCTGCTTTTAAAAAGTGATGCCACGCAGTTGAATAAGCAATGGGCACAGGCAACTAGCCCCCACAGGAATCGCAAAAATGCACAGCAGTGCACTATATTTACCCAGCACGCCATCTTCCACAGTTATGAAAACTGTGAGAAGTAGTTGGTTCGTCTGCATTCTCCGCTTCTCCGCAGAGCAACACATACAATCATACCATCACACAATGATAAGGAGAAAAAATATGAAAATTCCCGAGTGCGTATCGCAGATGCTATTGGAAAATGAAACTATCTTGTGGAGCGGCCGTCCTGAACCATTCTCTTTGTGGGATTCCATAAGTAAGAAGGCTTTTCTTTGCTGTAGACATATAGAAAGCCATGATCTCCCCTCATTGAGCCGGAGGTCATGGCTTTTCAATAGTTATCGAAACCCCTGCCGCAAAAACAGCACGCCCAGTGTGCCGTGGCCGCAGTGAGAGGACATGGTGCAGCCCGCTTGGGTGACGGTTTCCGATGGGGGATACCGCAAGAAGAATCGTTTCGACTGCTGAGTCGCGGAAAAACATCTATATTACTACAGCGGAGTTGGGCTCAACACGAAAAAGCGCAGGAGCCGGATTATTTTAAGGCGTTTTCCCTACATCCCGTCGAGATTAAAGATCTGAGGGAAGAAGAGAAGGTTGAACTGTTGAAATGTGCCGCAAAAGAGTATGGATTTGCTTTTGACGCAAAAAGTTTCTGAAATAGTGACATCCTAAAGCTTCCATATCTTGCATTGCAGACGCAGCTATGCTCCGTGACACGGAATCAGTTGGCGGATGCTGATAATACGGAATTCATCATGTGCGCATCTGATTTTAATCCATTGGTGAAAAAGCCTAATAAGGAAAGTAACGTCCTTGAAGAGTTAGCCACGGCGACATATCCCGCAGGTGGTAGTTGGACATGACCGTGTAATCTCTGGTCTTTTCGATTTTACGACCACCCGGTATTCGGGCCGCTCCTGCTTTTTTTCGCAGATAAGGCGCTTTCATATAAGGCGTAAGGCGCTTTCATGCAAGGCGCTTACACCTCCGGCTTTTTCCAAGAGAGCAAGCGGTCCCTCCGCCGGACATAGTAGGTCAGCCCCGCCAGATCCGCCAAAAACCAGCCGATCGGCACCGAGCACCAGATCCCCACCACGCCGATGGCCGGAATGGCCGACAGGAGATAGGCCAGCGCCACACGGGTGCCCAGAGAGATCACCGTGAGCACGACGCTCATGCCCGGCTTACCCAGCGCCCGGTACAGGCCGTACAGCAGGAACAGGCAGCCGATGCCGCAGTAGAACGCGCCCTCGATCCGCAGATAACGGACGCCTTCGCGGATAATTTCCGTCTCGCCCGCGTCCACAAACAGCCCCATCAGCGGCCGGGCAAGCAGGAACACCAGCGCGGAAACCGCTGCGCAGAACAGGGCAGCCGCCCAGACGGCACCTTTCAGTCCGGCACGGATGCGCTGCTCCTGTCGGGCGCCATAGTTCTGGGCGATGAAGGTGGAAAATGCGTTGCCAAAATCCTGCACCGGCATATAGGCAAAGGCGTCGATCTTTACCGCTGCGGCAAAGGCCGCCATGACCACCGGGCCAAAGCTGTTGACCAGTCCCTGCACCATGAGGATGCCCAGATTCATAACGGACTGCTGCACGCAGGTCAGGATGGAAAAAGTGCCGATCTCGCGGATGCGCCGCCAGCGCAGGCGCCGCAGCGCCCCAATGGCCCGCACCTGCGGACAACGCGCCAGCGCATAGAGGGCGATGCCAAGGCCCGCGACATATTGGGCGATCACCGTTGCCTCCGCCGCACCGGCCACGCCGCGGCCCAGCCCCAGAACAAACCACAGATCCAGCAGGATATTCAGCACGGCTGAGACCGCCAGAAACACCAGCGGCACCACGGAGTTGCCCACCGCCCGCAGGTAGCAGGCAAAATAATTATATAGAAATGTGGCAAGAATGCCCCGAAAAATAATGGCCAGATATGCCCGCATACCGCCCCAGACCTCCGCGGGAACGCGGAGGAACACGCAGAGCCAGTCAAGGCAGACGAACGCCAGCACATTGAGCACCAGCGCCGCGGCCGCAATCAGCACAAAGGAGGCGCACACGCTCTCCCGCAGGGCGGATTCATTCCGCTGGCCGAAGCGGATGGAAAAAAGAGCCCCGCTGCCCATGCAAAGGCCCAGCAGGATCGAGGTCAGAAAGGTCATCAGCGTAAACGAGGAGCCGACGGCGGCCAGCGCGTCACGCCCCAGATACCGGCCCACGATCAGCGTATCGGCAATATTATAGCACTGCTGCAGCAGATCCCCCAGAATCATGGGGATGGCAAAGCGCAGCATGGCGCCCATCACAGGCCCCGCAGTCAAGTCTTTATTCATCACAGTCCATCCTGAAAAGGTTACTCTATCCGCCCCTATTATAGTGGCCGCAGCAGGCAAAGTCAATCCGCTCTGCGCGTGGTGGAGGCGGAAAACCAGCTACATTGCCCACAAGTTGGCGCTTGACAAAAACGGCCGCATACCCCATGATAATAATAGTATGATCCGGCGCTGAAGGCCGAACGTATTCCAGTGACACGGAGGAAGGGGACGTCATTATGAAAAGGCTTCTGATCTGTTTCGCGCTTGTATCCATCTCTCTGCTGGTTTTTTCCGGCTGCTCGTCCACGATAAAAACCGATCACAACAATGGGGATAGCAACAACGGAGGTGAGCCAATGGAATTCAAAAGCTTTTGCTGCGAAGAATCCGGCATGTCCGCGGAGGATCGTGTATACGAAGGATACAGGACGGAAAACGGCGTCCATCTGGCGTATTACATCCGCTCGAGCATGTGGGACAACGAGGAGCGCGACTATGTGGAATTTCGCCAGACCGTCCGCGAATTTGACGGGGACGAGGCGCTCTATCAGGCGCTGTGCGCGCTGTTCGGGCAGTATGGGGTGGCCCAATGGCCAGACTTCCGCGGCGACAGCTCGCCGGATGTTCTGGACGGAAGCTCCCTGCGCTTTTGTGCCGTTCTGGCAGACGAAACGGAAATCAGCCTCAGCGGAACCAATCACTTTCCCCCTTGTTACACGGATTTTACCAGAGCCGTCAGCGAGCTGATCACCTCTGGAAAAATAGAAAGCACTGCCTTTGGCGACGGAGCCTATGAAATTACGCTGCCGGAAAGCTGGGTGGGCGTTGTTACTGCGGATTATTCAGAGTATGGGACAAGCTTCAGCGTTGATAAAATCGGCGGCGGCCAGCTCATGTTCTTTATTATCGATAACGGCAGCTACTACACGGCAGAGGACTATCCGGGCGCAGTAGCGGTGGGCCGCCTTGTGTGTGGAGACGACGTCAGATTTATTACGGCGCGGGATTGCGAAGCAATTGCGGGCAGCACCGACAAGATTGCCAAGGAGGCTCTCGCCCTTGCCGAAAGCTATGCCACTGACAAGCAGGCCATCATCGAAAGCCTGCGGGGCATCAACGGATATACGCTCATTCTGGAAGACGGCAGCTCCGAATGAGGGATAAGCACCATACTGGCAGAACAGGCGCAGGTCCGATTCGCGGATCTGCGCCCTTTTTTGCAGCGGGCTTTGCAAGCAAAGCCCGCTGCCCGCAACAGGAAAGGCGCTCCCTCTGCGCGGCAGCGTGCGCCGCAGCGGAACGCGGGGCATAGGCTCTGCCGCTGCGGCATATCATAGCAGCAGAAAAGAAAGGGAGGCATACGATGATGAAGCGGATGGCAGGTCTTATGGCGGCGGCGCTGCTGATGGGGTGTATGGCGGTGCCGTGTCAGGGCGCAGAATTGGCCCTGACATCCCACGCCGCGCTGCTGATGGAAAAAACAACCGGCGAGATCCTTTATGCGCAGAATGAGCATGATGCGCTGCCGCCGGCCAGCGTCACCAAAATCATGACGATGCTGCTGACCATGGAGGCCATTGACAGCGGTCGCATTGCGCCGGAGGACGTGGTGACTGTCAGCGCCTATGCCGCCGGAATGGGCGGCAGTCAGGTTTTTCTGGCGGAGGGTGAGCGGATCACAGTGGACGATCTGCTCAAGGCCGTGTGCGTGTCCTCCGGCAACGATGCGGCGGTGGCGCTGGCGGAGCATGTGGCAGGCGCGACGGAGCTGTTTGTAGAGCAGATGAACAACCGCGCCCGGGAGCTGGGCATGAAGGACACCCATTTTGTCAACTGTACCGGCCTGACGGCAGAGGGACACGTTACCTCCGCCTACGACATTGCCCTGATGAGCCGCCAGCTGCTGGCGTACCACCCGCAGATCCGCACCTATACCACCATCTGGATGGACACTCTCCGAAACGGCACCTTCGGCCTGAACAACACCAACAAGCTGATTCGGTTCTATGACGGGGCCACGGGACTGAAAACCGGTTTTACGCAGGAGGCCGGATACTGCATCAGCGCCACGGCGGAGCGGGAGGGCATGGAGCTGATCGCCGTGGTGATGAAGGGCGCCACCGCCGAGAGCCGGAATACGGACGCCAAAGCGCTGCTCAATTACGGGTTTTCCGTCTATACGCTGCTGACGCTTGAACCGGAAGAGCCGCTGCCCGCCCTGCCCGTCACGCTGGGCAGCGCGGACACGGTGACCACCGCGCTGCCGGAGGAAGGCCGCACCCTGCTGCTGGAAAAAAGCCGCGCCTCCGGCCTGACGCAAACGCTGACGCTGCCCGAACGGGTCTGTGCCCCGGTGCAGGCAGGCCAGACGCTGGGAACGCTGAGCATCCGGCGCGAGGGGGAGGAGCTTTTGACGATTCCCGTTGTGGCAGGTGAGGACGTAGCACGGCTTTCCTGGGGGCAAACGGCGGTACAAATGCTGCGCATGGCTCTTTTTTGCGGCTGAATGCAAAGTTCCCCTTGTATTTTCCCTTGCGGCAATGTATCATTAATCTTTACAAGATAGTGTGATCAAAACCAGATACCTGTCAGATCTACTTAGGAGGCATATACGATGATCAAGGTTGACCTTACCAATATTCAGAGCTTTCTGCGTCTGCCCTATGAGGCGGCGCTGACTCCCCGGCTGCGCATTGCCCATACCCATTTGCAGCAGGGCGACGGTCTGGGCGGCGAGTTTACCGGCTGGGTGCACCTGCCCCGGGACTATGACCGGCAGGAATATGATCGGATCAAGACTGCGGCAAAGCGGATCCAGCAGGATTCTCAGGCGCTGGTGGTCATTGGTATCGGCGGCTCTTATCTGGGGGCGCGCGGCGTGATCGAGTGCCTGTGCTCGCCCAACTATAACCTGAAAAAGAAGGCAACGCCCAACATCTACTTTATCGGCAACGGCCTGAGCAGCGAAGCGCTGACGGAGGTGATGGAGCTGGTGGCGGATGTGGACTTCTCCGTTAACGTGATCTCCAAATCCGGCACCACCACCGAGCCTGCCGTGGCCTTCCGCTTTTTCCGGGAGCTGCTGGAGCAGCGCTACGGCAAGGAGGGCGCGGCGCGGCGGATCTATGCCACCACTGATGCGCACAAGGGCGCGCTGAAATCTCTGGCGGACGCCAACGGCTACGAGACCTTTGTGGTGCCCGACAATATCGGCGGGCGCTACAGCGTGCTGACGGCCGTGGGCCTGCTGCCCATCGCTGCCGCCGGCATCGACATCGACGCGCTGATGGGCGGCGCGGCAGAGATGATGGAGACCTGCGCAGCCGGTGAAATGGCGGACAATCCCGCGTGGCAATACGCCGGCGCACGGTATGAGCTGTACCGCATGGGCCGCAAGATCGAGATCCTGGCCGCCTATGAGCCGGCCTTCCGCTTCATGGCCGAGTGGTGGAAGCAGCTGTACGGCGAGAGCGAGGGCAAGGAGAACAAGGGCTTGTTCCCCGCCAGCGTCGAGTTTACCGCCGATCTGCACTCCATGGGCCAGTATATTCAGCAGGGCGAGCGGCATCTATTTGAAACCGTGGTGCGCTTCGGCCCCTCCGCCCATCAACAGCAGGTGCCCTTTGACGCGGCAGACGGCGACGGGCTGAACTTCCTGGCAGGCAAATCCATGGATTTCATCGCCCGTCAGGCCATGGACGGTACGCTGCTGGCCCACGTTGAGGGCGGCGTGCCCAACATCATCATCGAAACCGACAGCAGCAACGCCCACACCCTTGGCGCGCTGATCTATTTCTTCGAGTATGCCTGCGGACTGAGCGGCTATCTGCTGGACGTGAATCCCTTTGACCAGCCCGGCGTAGAGGCCTATAAGAAAAACATGTTCGCCCTGCTGGGCAAGCCCGGTTATGAGGAGCTGCGCGCCACGCTGCTCAAGAAGCTGGGGCGTTGAGGGGCTTTGAAACTCCTTACGAATTTACGGTTTTTTTCGTTGCATTTTTGATGCGGATATGCTATTCTGTAAATAGGAGTATCCCCATCTCCACTTTGGATAAAGGAGTGATTTCTTATGGTTAGATTGATTATGGGTTCCAACGGTGCAGGTAAGACGAAACAGTTGATCGAGCTGATCCATTCTGCCGTTGAAAACGAAAGCGGCAGCGTTGTATGCATCGAGCCCAGCGCCGACATGACCTATGACGTCAGCTACAATGTGCGTCTGGTCAACGCCAGCGAGTATAACGTGAATAATTACGAATGCCTGCGCGGCTTCATCTGCGGCCTGTATGCCGGCAATTACGATATTTCCCATGTGTTCGTGGATAACCTGTGCAAGATTGCCGGGGACAAGGATCTGCAGGCGGTGGAGAATTTCCTGGGCTGGCTGGACCGTTTCAGCGGCAGCAACGATGTGAAGTTCACCGTTACCATCAGCGCCGACGAGGATCTGGCAACCGAGGGTCTGCGCCAGTACACCTGAAAAGCGTCTGCGCAAAATCTGCGCGGCTGAATCAAAAGAGGAATGACGCAGGTCATTCCTCTTTTCGCTTTGCCGGAAAACGCCGCCTGCCGGCCGTGGGCAGCATACCATTTGATCAGAAATAAGCGGAAGCCTCCGGCGGAGGCTTCCGCTTATTTTTTTATGAGAGCCGCTCAGCGCTGGCCCTTGTCGTAGGGGATACCCTCCGCCTTGGGGGCGCGGGACTTCTTGGACGTGAAGGCCAGCACCAGCAGAGAGATCACATAGGGCATCATGTTGTACACGGGGCTGGGGATGTTCATGGCCTTCAGGAATTCGAACCCGGCGTACACATTGGACAGTGCGCGGAACAGTCCGAACAGCAGCGCCGCCAGCGCAATGCGGGTGGGCTTCCACTGGCCGAAGATCATGACGGCCAGCGCCAGAAAACCGAAGCCGGCCACGCCGTATTCAAACCGCCACTCGGACACGCCGGCGGTGATGAACACGATGCCGCCCAGGCCGCCCAGCATACCGGAGATCAGCACGCCGGCCCAGCGCATCCTGTAGACGTTGATACCCACAGAGTCCGCCGCCTGCGGATGCTCGCCGCAGGCCATCAGCCGCAGGCCGAAACGGGTCTTATAGAGCACCACATAGGCGGCAATCAGCAGCAGCAGCGTTACCAGCATAAACCAGCTGAACTCGAAAGAGCCGATATTCACCGAGAACGCCTTTTTGGCACCGGCATACTGGATAATGGAGGACACGTCGTCGGGGTTGGAGGCGGTGTTGATGGCCTTGACAATCACGGTGGCGCCGGCAGTGCCCAGCATGTTCAGCGCCGTACCCACAATGGTCTGATCCGCCTTGAAGTTGATGCAGGCCACCGCCAGCAGACTGGAATAAATTGTGCCCAGCACGGCGGCAGAGAGCAGCACCACCACGATCATGGAAAAGGCGGAGGCGGAGGCAGGCATGTAGCGCATGGCCAGCGCGCCGCCCAGCGCGCCCATGATCATAACGCCCTCCAGACCCAGATTGATGACGCCGGAATGCTCGGAGAAGCAGCCGCCCAGCGCCACAAGGATCAGCACGGAGGCGAAGATCAATGTATATTGCATCAGCAGTACCATTACCGATCGCCTCCCTTCTCATCAGATGCATCTGCTTGTGCAGCAGAGCGCTCCTTTGCCTTGTGAATGGCCCGCTCCTCGCGCCGGTCAATGGCGCGGTTCATGGCATACTTCATAAACAGAACGAAGCCGCACAGGTAGATGATCACGGCGGCGATCAGGTCGGAGATCTGGGCGCAGTACATGGTTTTATCCACATAGGCGCCGCCGGCGGTGATATGCTGGATGAAGAAGGACGCCAGAATGGTGCCGATGGGGTGCAGGCCGCCAAGGAATGCGGCGGCGATGCCGCTGAATCCCATGCCGGGCACGGAGGAGGCGGTGCACTGCCACTGTTCATAGCCGGTGAGGTAGAACATGGACGCGCCCAGCGCCGCCAGTGCGCCGGAGATGGCCAGCGTCAGGATGATGTTGCGCTTTTCCGCCATGCCGCAGTACTTGGCGGCGTTCTTATTGTTGCCGGTGGCCCGCAGCTCGTAGCCGAAGCGGGTCTTTTCCAGCACCACCCAGACAAGGACGGCGATGACCACGGACAGCGGCAGCGCAAGACCCACATACTTGTTGTCGTTGAACAGAGCGCCCAGCCCCAGAGAGGGCAGCAGCGCACGGGGGTTGGTGTCCGCCAGCACCACGGTATAGGGGCTGGCTACCTCCTTGACGTTTGTCAGGAGCATATTGGTCAGGTAGAGGACGATCCAGTTGAGCATGATACCGGAGATGACCTCGTTGACGTTGCAGTAGGATTTCAGCAGGCCGGAAACGGTACCCAGCAGAGCGCCGCCCGCCATGGCCAGCAACATGCAGGGCAGCCAGCTCCAGCCCCACGCCAGTGCGGCGTACAGGCTCAGGGCCGCGCCGGCGCAGTACTGGCCGGCGGCGCCGATGTTGAACAATCCCACCTTATAGGCGAACAGGATAGCCAGCGCGCACATCAGCAGCGGCGCGGTCTTGACCAGTGTATTGCCCAGATATTTCGCCTGCGTGTCCGCACGGCTGTAGGTCAGGAAGTTCTTCATGACGGTGGCGATGGCCTCGCCGGCGCCGTCCGGGTTGATGAACAGCAGCACAATGTAGCCGATGAACATGCCCAGCACCACACAGGCCAGAGACGCCAGCAGGGACTGCACCCCGCTATTCTTCAGGATATTCTTTTTCATACCGTCACCTCATCTCTCTTGGCGCCGGCCATGTACAGGCCCAGCTCCTCCTGAGTGGTGGTCTTGGGATCCAGCTCGCCCACGATCTCCCCCTCGTACATGACAAGGATACGGTCAGGCACGTCCATCACCTCGTCCAGCTCCAGAGACACCAGCAGCACCGCTTTACCCTTGTCTCTCTCGGCCACCAGCTGCTTGTGGATATACTCGATGGCGCCCACGTCCAGACCGCGGGTGGGCTGAACCGCCACCAGCAGCTCGGGGTCCTTGTCGATCTCGCGGGCCACGATGGCCTTTTGCTGGTTGCCGCCGGACATACTGCGGGCAATGGTCACAGGCCCCTGTCCGCTGCGGACATCGTACTGCTCGATCAGCTTCTCCGCGTAGCGGCGGATGTTGTCGCGGCGGAGGAAGCCGGCCTTGTCGGTGAACTCCGGCTCGAAGTACCGCTGGAGCACCAGATTATCCTCCAGCGTATAGTCCAGCACCAGACCGTGCTTATGCCGATCCTCCGGAATATGGGACATGCCCATAACATTCCGCCTGCGGATAGAGGCATGGGTAATATCCTTGCCGCAGAGACTGATCTTGCCGGCGCTCAGCGGCTCCAGTCCGGTCAACCCGTAGACAAACTCTGTCTGGCCATTGCCGTCGATCCCGGCGAGGCAGACGATCTCGCCCCGGTGTACCCGCAGGCTTACATCCTTCACGGCGTTGTTCTTATGCGCCTTGCTGGCCACGGTCATATGCTCCACATCCAGCACCACATCGCCGGGGGCAGCCGGTTTTTTCTCGACATGGAAGTTGACGCTGCGGCCCACCATCATGGCAGACAGCTGCTCCATGGTGGTATCCTTTGTCTCTACGGTGCCCACATACCGGCCCTTGCGCAGCACGGTGCAGCGGTCGGCCACGGCCATGATCTCGTTGAGCTTGTGGGAGATGAAGAGAATGCTCTTGCCCTCTGACGCCAGATGGCGCATGATCTCCATCAGCTCGTCGATCTCCTGCGGCGTCAGCACGGCGGTGGGTTCGTCAAAAATAAGGATCTCGTTATCGCGGTACAGCATCTTCAGAATCTCGGTACGCTGCTGCATGCCCACGGTGATATCCTCGATCAGCGCGTCCGGGTCCACCTTCAGGCCATATTTCTCGCTGAGCGCCAGCACCCGTTGGCGCGCCTCACGCTTTTGCAGGAAGCCATGCTTTGTAGGCTCCACGCCCATGATGATGTTGTCCAGCACGGAGAAGCATTCCACCAGCTTGAAGTGCTGGTGGACCATGCCGATGCCCAGCGCGTTGGCGTCGTTGGGGTCCTTGATGGAAACCTCCACCCCATCCTTCTTGATGGTGCCCTCCTCCGGCTGGTACAGGCCGAACAGCACGCTCATCAGGGTGGACTTTCCCGCGCCGTTTTCGCCCAGCAGCGCGTGAATCTCTCCCTTTTTCACCTGTAAGGTGATGTCGTCATTGGCGATGATACCGGGAAACCGTTTGGTGATATGCAGCATTTCGATGGCATACGGTGTATCCAAGTTTTCGCCCTCCCTTCCGTTTTATGGCCCGCCGCTTTTCGCATCCGCGGGGACGGAAACCATGATGTAGCTTCAGTATACTATACTTTCCGCCATAAAGCAAAGTTTTTTCATAAAACTTTTGGGCAAAAAGACGGTACATGGCAAAAAAAGAACGGCCACCGTGCGGTGGCCGTTCCCGGTTCATGATACGCTCTCTTTTGGCAGAGCCTGCCGGCTCTGCCAAAGGGTCTTTCAGTTCATCTGCTTGCGGCGGCTCAGGTTCACGGTGCCGTCCGTCATGGCGTTCAGGGAATCCAGGCTCTTGCCGGTACCCTCGGCCACGCAGGAGATGGCGCTGTCAGCCACCACGGTATTGATCCCGGTACGCGCTGTGATCAGCTTGTCGAAGCCGTCCACCAAGCTGCCGCCGCCGGTCATCACAATACCGTTATCGGAGATATCGGCCACCAGCTCAGGCGGGGTACGCTCCAGCACGCCGTGCACGGTTTCCAGAATCCGCTCCACCGGCTCTTCAAAGGCCTCCAGCATCTCCGTGGAGGTCACCGTCAGCGTTTTGGGCAGGCCGGTCAGCAGGCAGCGGCCCTTTACATCGATGGAGGTCTCCTCCTCCTTGGGGAACACGCAGCCGATGCGCATCTTCATCATCTCGGCGGTACGCTCGCCCAC
>CAKTGD010000029.1 GCA_934561335.1 uncultured Oscillospiraceae bacterium | reverse complement strand
CCCTTGGCGTCGATGATGTGGGCGTCGGCGTATTTGGCGCGCAGAGCGGCCTCCTCGCCTACCTCTACGATCTTCGCACCCTCAAAGGCCACCGCGCCGTGCTCATAATAGCCCTTTCCATTTGCGTCGCGGGTGATAAGACGACCATTTGTGATCAGGTTCATGGTATTTCCTCCCGTAAAAAAGTTTTGTCCATCGACTATCTCCCGGTAAAACAAAATGTATCAAACCGTTTTCGGTTTGATACACTCAAGCGTCAGCCGAGTGATAGTTGCAGCCCGTGCGCGAAGCACTTCCTTACAGCTACCAATCTTGGATTGTTAGTCTTATTTTACCCGAAAACCGCGGCGGTTGCAAGACCTAATTGTGGCTTTTGCATGAATAAGCCTGCGATTTTTTTAGGACAGACATTGTTAAACATATCTTGACGTACATCATCTTGTGTGTTATATTAGATGAAACGAACAATAGGAGGTATCACCTCATGCGCAACGTCTATATTTATGGAGATTCCCTTCTGAAGGCCACCGTTCCGGACGCGGAGCTGAAATACCACTTTCATCTGCCGGAGATCATGGCACGCTATCCCTCTGACCGGGTGACGGTAACCAACCGCTCCAAGATGGGCGCAACGGTTTCCAAGGGGCTGTCGCTGGTGGAGCATGACGCGGCGCGGGGACTGGCGGCGGACTACGCCCTGATCTGCTACGGCGGCAACGACAGCGACTATGAC
Source organism: uncultured Oscillospiraceae bacterium (assembly GCA_934561335.1). The sequence continues at coordinate 12,115 of CAKTGD010000029.1, read as the reverse complement.
TGGGCCGACATTGCCGCCAACCCGGAGGGCGACCACCAGCCCCACACCAAAATCGCGGCCTTTCGCCGGACACTGAATAACATTCTGGAGCTGCTGCGCCAGCAGGGTGTGCAGCCGGTGTTGATGAGCCTGCCGCCCATTGACCCCCGGCGGTATCTGCGCTTTATCTGCCGCAACGGACTGGATCGAAACGCCATCATGCGCTGGCTGGGAGACGAGGACATGATCTACCGGCATCAGGAGCTGTACAGCGACACGGTGACAGAGTTGGCCTATGCCGGAAATGTGCCGCTGATCCATGTACGACAGGAATTCCTGGCCGACCACCACATGAATCAGCTGCTGGCCGCCGACGGGATCCACATGACCATGGAGGGCTATGGCAAGCTGTTTGACACGCTGGCCGACTGGCTGCGGGAAAAGCTGGATTGAAAAAAAGAGGGAACCCCGCTCTTAAGAGGCAGGGTTCCCTCTTTTTATTTGTGGTGGAAAGCCGCTGTCCGGCGGCACCTTTTCCGGAGCGTATCATAGCCTTAGCAGCATACAGGCGAGGTCTTTTTTTGGCAGTGAGCCAAGTCACATCCACATGGCGAACAGGCGCAGCAGCGTGCCCAGCGCCTTACGGTACCGCGGGCGGCTCTTCCACCGCTCCATGGTGACACGTTGGCCATGGGCCATGATGCGGGCCATATCCGCCGACAGCGAATGGGACACCGGCGTGCCGTACAGCAGCACGCCGCACTCGAAATGGAGCTGGAAGCTGCGGTAGTCCATATTGACGGAGCCGACAAAGGCGGCCTTGCCGTCCGCCAGCACGGTTTTCCCGTGAAGAAGGCCGGGGGTAAAGGTATAGATCTCTACGCCGTGGCGCATCAGCTCGCCCCAATAGCTCTCGGCCACCAGATAGGCAAACTTGTGGTCGGGGATACCGGGCATCAGCAGGCGCGTCCGCACGCCGCTGTCCGCCGCCAGACACAGCGCACGCATCATCGGCTCGTCAATGGCCAGATAGGGGGTGGTGATGGTCAGCGTCTTGCGGGCACAGCTGATCAGCTGCAGGAAAGCATCCTCGGCATTATTGATGGGGTTATTGTCCGGGCCGTCCACAAAGGGCTGGACAAACCCCTCCCCTTCCCCACTAAAGCGGGGACGGTAATCGCCGCAGGGGCTGTCCATCGTGCCGCCGAGCCGCTCCCACAGGTGGATAAATTCCCGGGTCAGCGTCCAAGCGCCCTGTCCTGTCAGACGCACGCCGCAATCCTTCCAGTAGCCGAAGCGCTCCATCCAGTTGCCATATTCATCGGCCAGATTGGCGCCGCCGGTATAGGCGATTTCGCCATCGATGCAGGCGATTTTGCGATGGTCGCGGTAGTTGAAGTAAAGGCGGTTCACATACTGGTGCACCGGATTGAAGATCATGACCTTTACGCCGATCTCACGCAGCGCGTCCAGCTCCTCGTTCCCGAAGCGCATCATACTGCCGAAATCGTCAAAGAGGAAGCAAATCTCCACGCCTTCTGAGCGCTTGCGGCGGAAAATAGCCAGCATACGGTCAAAAAGCCGGCCGCGCGCCACAATGTAATATTCCAGAAAAATGAACCACTTCGCCTGCTCCATATGGGCCAGCAGATCGTTGAGGTACGCCTCGCCGGTATCCAGATACACGGCCTGCGTGCCGCTGTACAAAGGAAAGCCCTGACGGGTCATATAGGTCGCCAGACGGCTCCATTCCGGAAACTGCTGATTCAGCGCCGCCTGCGCCGCCGTGCAGGCGGTGATTTGAGATGCGCTTTCAGGCGGGACCGTCTTTCTTTGCAGCATCAGGCTCTTTGCGCTGCTTTCGCCGTTCCACAGCAGGTAGAGGATCAGGCCCGCCACAGGCACCGCCAGAACCAGAATGATCCAGCCGACTTTATAGCTGGTGCTGCCCGGGCGGGTATAGACACGCACGGAGACGATCAGCGCAAGGATCTCCAGCAGCAGATAGGCCAGCGCCATACGCTGCTGAAGCAGCAGGGAAAGCCCCACCACCAGCGCGATCTGCGCCAGCAGCAGCAGCGCCACCAGCGCAAGGCGCAGGCCTGCGCCGATACGCCGTTCCGTTTTCTGTTGTATGTGACGCTTCTTCATACGGCTCCTTTTCCTGTAAGGCAGCGGAGAGGACAAGGCGGCACTTGTCACCGCCATCGGCCACCGTCTATCGGCACCATCGGTTTTCTGAGGCAATACGGCCTTTCATAAGACAGTATATGCCGCGTTTTCCCCTCAGTTCCGGTTCTTACGCAGCAGCTCCTGCTGGATATCCCACAGCTTCTGGCTCAGATCCACATAGTAGGTCTGGGGATTGTCGAACCGCTTGAACTCCTCCCACAGGGTATCCAGCTGCTGCTTGCAGTAGGTCTGGATCTCCTTCAGGGACGGAGAGGTGTAAACACGCTTGCCGTTGAGGAACACGGGCACCAGCAGCTCACGGGCCTCGAAATTGCAGACATTCTTGGTCTTCCATGTGGCATAGGGATCAAACAGCATCAGAGGCTTGTTTTCATCCAGCTCTTCATCGTACACCGTCATATAGTCGGCAATCGCCTTGCCGTTGTCGCGGTTATAAAGACGGTATACCTTCTTAAAATGGGGAATGGTGATCTTCTCCACGTTTTCGCTGCACTTGATCTTGGGCACGATCTGTCCCTGCTCGTTTTCCACGGCGGTCAGCTTATACACGCCGCCGAACACCGGCTCGCTCTTGGCCGTGATCATCCGCTCACCCACACCGAACATGTCGATTTCCGCCCCTTGCAGCAGCAGGTTCTGGATCAGTCGCTCGTCCAGCGAGTTGGACACGCTGATCTGGCACTCCGGCCAGCCGGCTTCATCCAGCATTTTGCGGGCCTTCTGCGTCAGGTAGGCCATGTCGCCGCTGTCCAGACGGATGCCGCACTTGGTAATGCCCAGAGGGCGCAGCACCTCGTTGAAGGCGCGGATGGCGTTGGGCACGCCAGACTTGAGGGTATTGTAGGTATCCACCAGCAGCGTGGCGTTGGTGGGGTAGGTCTGGCAATAGGTCTTGAACGCCTCGTACTCGGTGTCGAACATCTGCACCCACGCATGGGCCATGGTGCCGCCGGCGGGCACACCGTAGAGCTGGTCGGAAATGGTGCAGGCCGTTCCGGCGCAGCCGCCGATATAGGCGGCGCGGGCGCCCACGATGGCGGCATCTGCGCCCTGTGCGCGGCGGGAACCAAACTCCAGCACTGTGCGGCCATTGGCGGCGCGGTTGATCCGGTTGGCCTTGGTGGCGATCAAGCTCTGGTGGTTGATGGTCAGCAGCGTGAAGGTCTCGATCAGCTGTGCCTCGATGGACGGGGCACGCACGATGACCAGCGGCTCGCGGGGGAACACCGGCGTACCCTCCGGAACGGCATAGATATCGCCGGTGAAACGAAAGTCCTTCAGGTAATCCAGAAATTCATCACAGAACAGGTTGCGGCCACGGAGATAGGCAATATCCTCGTCCGTGAAATGCAGATTTTCAATATAGTCGATCAGCTGCTCCAGACCGGCCGCGATGGCAAAGCCGCCCTGATCGGGCACCTTGCGGAAAAACACGTCGAAATAGGTAATGCGGTCCTTATAGCCGTTGCGGAAGTATCCGTTGCCCATGGTCAGCTCATAGAAATCGCACAGCATGGTCATGTTCAGCTTTTCAGCAGTATTCATTTTCCGTTTAACCTCAAATTCTCAATACTACCCTTAGGGGGTGCAATATGGTATCCATTATAGCACATTTTTATCTTTTCGCAACCGCCTGCGCCAGATTATTCCGCGCAGACAGGGAAAAGACCCCGGCTATTTCCCGCGGGAAACAGCCGGGGTCTTTGTCATTCCGCCATCCGGCGGAACGCCTCGGCGATACGGTCGGCCGCCTCGTCCAGCGTACAGCCGCCGGTATCGATACACAACTCATAATGGGACGGATCGCCCCAGACGCGGCCGGTATAGGTCTCATAATACTTGCGGCGCTGCTTGTCCATCTTGCGGATCAGGCGGATGGCCTGCGTGCGGGTCAGGCGCTCCTGCTCCATCTTACGGACAACGCGGTGCTCCTCCGGGGCGGAGATGAACACCCGCAGCAGCTGCGCGTCAGTGTCGCGCAGCACATAGTCGGCGCAGCGTCCCACGAACACACACGCCTCACGCTTGGCGATACGGCGGATCTCGTGGCTTTGCAGGGCGAAGAGCACCTCGGAGGTGGAGCTGCCGCGCAGCACATGATAGTTGCCCTCATGCACCGTTTGGAACAGGTAGGGGTTGGTCGCCTTTTCATCGGACGCGGTCATATTTTTCTCCGAAAGCGCGCCATACTGGCACGCCAGACGCACCAGCTCCTTTTCATACACGCGCACGCCCAGCAGATCCGCTGTTTTTACCGCAACCTCATGGCCGCCGCTGCCAAATTCGCGGCTGATGCAAATAATCCTGTTTCCCATGTCGGTTCCCTCTCTTTTGTGTTATTTCAGCGCGTTCAGCGCCGGGCCGGGAAAAGCGTCGCTGCGCTGGGTAAAGACGATGTCGGCGCCCAGCGTGGCCTGCGCCTGCACCAGCAGCACCTGTACGTTTCCGCCGCAGGAGACGCGGATGCTCTTCAACCGGTCACCCTCCACCGCCAGCTCCACGCTGCCGGCAGTAAAGGTCACATTCTGCATCTTCACCTCAGGGGCGATGGCCGCGGCAAAATCTGCCGCGCCCTGCGCATCCAGCGACAGGGTGTAAATATCCTGTCCGTCAGCACGGATATGGGAGGGTGTGCCGTTCATGGCCAGCTGATAGGCCAAGGCCACCAGCGTAGCCTGATCCACGGCGTTTTCCCCGCTGCGGGCCAGCACATTGCCCTCGGCGTCACACAGTTTATTATCCGTGAAGTAGAGGTTCAGCGCATTCTTGCGGATGCGGCTGATCACCGTCCCGTCTACCGTGCGGCGGTCATATTGCAGGGTGTCGCGGAACACCAGCGGCCCGCAGTCTGCCCACAGCGTCATATCCGCGGCCAGACTGTCGCGCCCCAGCAGCGACGTCCATGCATGGAGAAGGCGCAGGGTATTGCCGCCCAGCAGCGTCTCCGGCGCGGCACCGTCGGCAATGGCGGTTTTCACCGCGTCGGGAATCCGGGGCGTTTCCGCGCCGGTATAAAGCGTGAACTCCAGACGCAGGAAGGGCTCGGCAGCACCGGGCATGGTAACGCTCAGGCGGAAGGCTGCCGCCCTGCCCTTCTCCACCGTCAGCACCGCAGAAATCTCCTGCGGCTGCTCCGTGACGCTGACGGCATCCGCCAGCAGTGCCGACCACACCGCAGCGGCGTCATCCCCCTGCGCCGTCATGTAATAGGCGCCGCGGCCGCCGCCGTAGCCCTCATACGACACATGCACCTGACGGCACAGCGCCGCAGCCTGCTTCGGCAGGCGGAAGCACTGGGCCAGATCATCGTCAAGGCCGTAGGCCTTTCCGCTTTCCATGTAGAGGACGCCGTTGGCATAGTACAGCGACACGCCGTCGAGCTGCACCACGGTAACGGGCGTATCCCCCTCCATGGTGCGCCAGAGCGACACGGTGGCATCCACGCTCTGTCCGCCCAGTTCGCCCTGCACGGTCAGGTCGGCGGACTGGGGATTCTCCTTGAGCACTGCGTTCATCAGGCGGTATGCTTCAACAGAGCGGCCAAAGCCGGTGGTACGCAGCACCAGCACCGCCGCCACAGCGGCAGCGGCCAGCAGCACGATACGCAGCCGGCGGCGCTTCTTCACCGGCGCTGCGGAGGCGGCGTTCTCCGCCGGCTCGCTGCCCGACGGCGACGCGGCCGGAAGGGGCTTGCGCTTTGTGTTCTTTTTGCGCAGGCGGGTGATCACAAGCGCTGCCGCGGCGCATACCAGCACCGCCGGGAACGCCCACAGCCACCACGCCGTTCCCGTGGTGACGGCGGCAAACTCCACGCTGCTGCCCGATGCCGTAAAGGCCAGATAGCTGCCGATCTCCTGCCACTCAACGGTTTTCCAGAAGCCGTCTTCCCTGACATAGAGCTTGAGATCCGTCTGCTCCTCCGGGGGCAGGTAGCGAATGGTGTGGGTACCACCACCGGGAATCTCAACGTGCCACTGCTCCACCACGCGGCGGTTCACCGACAGTCCCTCGCCCATCCGGAGAGAGGCGGCGCAGCTGGCAATCTGGCTGCCGAGGCCGCCCTGTGCCACATGGAAATTCTCAGGGGCGGGAATCTCGTTGGCGGCGGCGATGGTGTCTGTCTCGTCAAAGGCGCCCTCCACCAGAATGGCGGGGCGGCCATCCTCCCGGAGCTGGGAGGAGGCTAGACCGGGCACATACTGGTCATACACCGCCGTGACCACCGTATCAAAATGAAGATTTTTCAGTTCCTTGTGATCCCAGCCGGTATAGCGGCCCTCCTTCCGGGGCAGGTCGGGATAGATGCTGCCGTCAAAGGAATCTCCGTATTGGAAGGAGGTGGCGGCCAGCGTTACACCGTCAGCCACAAAGGACAGGGTAAAGCGGGTCATATCAGCGGGCATTCCCTCCAGCTGCGTCATCTCCGCAAAGGTGACAGGCTCGGCACGGCCGGTATAGCTCTGGCGGTTGATCCCCGCCAGCGTATCGGACACAAAATAGTTGTGGGAAAAAGCGCCGGTATCGCTGCCGGAAACGGCACCCTGATACTGCTGGCAGGCGGTGATCTCCACCAGCGAACAGCATCCGGCCACCGTACTGGAGCCGCCGCCGGCCTTTTCCGCCACGCCGGTGCCTACAATGCCGCCCACATAGCGCTTGCCGCTGAGGGTACATTTGGCATAGCTGCCCCGCACAACAGAGGCGGTGATGCCGGCAACGCCCCCTACATAGCTGCCGTTTTCGCTGCTGACGGCGCCGTATCCCTCGCTGCCGGTGATAAGGCCCAGATCCATACGGCCGCAGATGCCGCCGGCATAGCTGCGCTTGGCGGTGACCACGCCGGTATTGGTACAGTGCTGCACGATGGCCTTATACTCATACTGGCGGCGATAGGTACCGCTCAAGGTGCCGCTGACGTCATCTTCGGGGTCCAGCTCATACTCCACCGCCATGGAGCCGACCACGCCGCCTACGTTCACATCGCCGTTAATGGCGGCGCAGGAGCTGCAAAGAGAGGTCTTTCCCAGCGTAACCTGATCGACATTGTACTGAGAGCTGTCGGTGATCACGTCCTCGGTGTTCTGCGCATCGGAAACGGCGCTGACCATGGTATCGGACAGAGCCGCAAACTGGTCGGTAACATCCCGCAGATCATCGGCCAGCGTGCCCGCCATACCGGAAAGGGCATCGTTGAGCGCTTCAATACGGCTGCCGATGCCGTGGATGGCGGAGATGAAGCCGCTGACATCCGGAAGGGATATATCAGGCAGGTCAATATCGGGAAGCGACACATCGGGGTTGACGATGTAGGTGCCGTCCGGCAGGGTCACGCCCAGACCGGCAGAGGCGGTACGGGTGCGCTTTGGCGCGGTATCGTCCCGTTGGCCGCCGATGGAATGGAGCAGTTTTTCCAGTTCGTCCACGGCGTGATCCACCGCGCCGGTCAGACTGTCAAGCCGGGAGGTCAGCGCGTCGGACTCGCTTTGCGCATCGTGGTTGAGCCGGTTCACCCGGGCATTCAGCTCACGGAGCTGGCTGCCCATGCGGGAAAGATAGTCGGGCGAGGTATTCATCCGGATATAAGGCTCGATCTGTCCGGCAATGCCGCCCACATCCTTGCGGCCGTTGACCGCGCCGTTATTGACGCAGGAGATCAGCTGGCCGCAGCTGCGCCCCACGATGCCGCCGGTGTTATAGCCGATATGCTGATAGCCCACGGTGGCCTGATTGGTACAGCTGCCGATCACACCGGAGGAGTATCCGGCGATGCCGCCGGTATCCGTGGCCATACCGGAGGTATCCAGCGTGCTGAGCTTGGAGAGGTCCAGTGAAAAGCCCAGATCCAGATTCTCAAGGTCGATGGAGGGGTCTGTGCTCTCAATATTCACATAGGCGTTATTCTGACAGGACTCGATGCGGCCCATATTGCATCCGGCAATGCCGCCGGTCATACCGCGGCCGGCCACCGCCCCCTTGACGCTGCAATAGCGGATCACGCCCGCGGCGGTGTTCTCCCCCGCGATGCCGCCTATCCGCTGCTTACCGGACAGCGTTCCGGTAAAAACGCAGGTCTCGATGCTGCCGCTATTGACGCCCACAATGCCGCCCACATCGACGCCGTCACCAGACGGGGCTACCGTGCCCTCTACCTGAAGGCGGCTCAGGCTGCCGCTCTTTTGCAGCTGGCCAAACAGGCCCGCCGGTGAAAGACTGTCCGTGATGTTGACGCCGCTGATGGTATGGTTCTGCCCATCAAACGTGCCGCCAAAGCTGGGAATGGGCAGGAAAGAGGCATCCTCAAGCGCAATATCCGCCTCCAGCAGTACGGTTTTCCCCTGAGACCATGTATCCAGCGCGCAGTTTTCCGCAAGCGTGCGCAGATCCTCAGCCGTGCGGATATGGATGGCATCGTCGGGCGCGGCATAGCTGCGCGTAACAGGCAGGCAGGCCCCCAGCAGCAGCGCCGCCAACAGCAGCGCACAGACGCGGTGCAGGTTATTCTTCATCGTCTGCCTCCTCTCCCTCCGATTCTGACGCGGAGAGCATATTCAGGTCTACGTCGCCTTCCACAGTGGCGCGCATCATGCCGCGAACCGTGCCGTTGATCCGGCCGTGCACCATGCCGTTGACCACAATGCGGCCATGGCCGGTGCGCTTTTCCACCATGGAGGGCACCGAGAAGGATGTTTTATCCACAATGCCGCTGCCTACCAGCAGGATCTGGGGCAGGGCAAGCATGACCATGATGATGGAAATCACCGTGCCGCGGCCCAGACTCTCTCCGATGCCGGCAATGACCGGCTCGGAGGTCATGCTGCCGATGAGGAAGCCGCAGACGGACAAAATGGTGCCGGAGGTGATGATGGTGGGAAACGCGAAGTTCAGCGTTTCCACTATGGCATCCCGGTGGTGCATTTTGACCTTCAGCTCCTGATAGCGGCTGGCAATGACAATGGCGTAGTCGATATTGGCGCCCATCTGGATGGAGCTGACGATCAGATAGCTGAGGTAGAACAGGTATTTGCCGGTGATGGTGGGCACGGAGAAATTGATCCAGATACAGCCCTGAATCACAAGGATCAGCAGCACCGGCATACCGGCGGAGTTGAAGGTGAACAGCAGCACCACCATAACCACCAGCACCGACACGATGCTGACCACCGTATTATCCACGGCAAAGGACTTTTCAAAATCATATTCGTTGGTGGATTCTCCGGCCAGATATACATGAGCGTCGGGGTAATATCGTTTGGCCATATCCAGAATGGTATCGGTGAAGGCATAGGTCTCATCGCCGCTTTCCGGCAGGGTGAGGTAGACCAGCATGCGGCTGTAATCCTGACCGCGCAGCTGGTTTTTGGCACTGGTCATCTGCACCTGCGCGTCTTTCAGTGTGGCGGTCTGGTCATCGCCCAGCGTGACAAGGCCGGAATCCACCTGATCGCAGACGAAGAGGAACATATCCAGCAGCGGCACCTTGTAGGCGGCAATCTTACCTACCAGCTGGCCGTAGTCCTCCTGCTTGGCGGCATAGGCGGAATAGACCACCAGCGCTGCCTCGTAATCCAGACCGGCCAGCTCGGCAAACTGGCGGGGCGTCAGCTCGTCGGCCAGCATATAGCCGTCCATGGCCTCGATATTGGTCAGGCCCATGGTGTGATCCACCTCGTCGTATTGCTCCAGCTCCGCCAGCATGGCCGACTCCTTTTCATAATCGCCCACCGGCACCATCAGCGCCAGCATATTGCTGGAGGTAAAGGTATCCTCGATCATCTGCTCGGCCTTTTGGGTTTCGTTTTGCTTGGGCGTGGACAGGATACTGTAGCCATACGCATAGGGACACCGGGAGGACAGGAGAAAGCCCACCACGATCAGCACGGCAAAGATGATGGGCACCACATGGCGCGTGGCATAGTCGAACCGGCCCACAAAGGGGATCTTGGGCACAAAGCTGCGGTGCTGCGTTTTATCGATCAGGGGGCCAAAGAGCATCAGCAGTCCCGGCATCACCACAAAGGCAGACAACAGCGCAAAGAGAATGGATTTGATCAGGCACAGGGCCATATCCGGGCCAAGCTTAAACTGCATGAACAGCATGGCCACCAATCCGCCGATGGTGGTCAGGCTGCTGGCGCCGATCTCGGGAATGGATTTGCTGAGGGAAATGATCACCGCCTCGCGCAGCTCCAGCATACGGTGCTCCTCTTTAAAGCGGTTGCAGAAGATGATGGCGTAGTCGATGGACAACGCCAGCTGGAGAATACTGGTGACGGAATTGGACACAAAGGAGATCTTTCCCATCAGGAAGTTGGTGCCCTGATTGAGCACCAGCGCCACCACAAAGGTGAGGATCAGTACCGGCACCTCGCCATAGGTCTCGGAGGTAAAGGTGAGCACCAGCAAAATAACGATTGCCACATAGACCATAATGATATTGATCTCACGCTCGATGGTCTCCTGCTGGGTATTGCCCAGATCCGTGGTCACATACAGGTCATAATCCGACAAAAGCGCCTTGACGGCCGACAGGGAATCAAGACACGCGTCATCATCCTCGTCATAGGCAAAGGTGACAGAATAAAGCGCGGCAAGATCGTTATAATGATCGGTCGTTTCATCATAGTCCACGCTCTGAACGCCCTTGACATCCCTGATCTGGTCGGCCAGCTTCTCCGCCTGCGCAGGCGTAACATTGGCCACCATGACCTGCGCGGTACCGTAAGTGATGAACTGCTCGTCCATGACGGCCAGCGCCTGCTTGGTCTGAGAATGGTCAGGCAGATAGAAGGTCAGGTCATTTTCCACCTGCACCCAATTGCGGGAAAAGGCGGAAAAAATCAGGCCGATAATCGTGATCAGAAAAATGAGATTACGCTTATCCACAATGAATGTGGCCAGCTTTTCCATGAAGGACGGCCCCTTGGCTGTGTCGCTCATGTTCTTCCCCCCGCCTCCTTTTCACTGATGCCGCAAAGCTTTCCGCCGAGCTCCGCCGGCGGCTCCGGCGGCAGAATCCGCACGATATCGCCCAGACCGCAGTCCAGCGTGCGGCAGATCCGAGCCAGCACCTCCAAGGACACCGGCTCATTTTTCGACAGCTTGGCCAGCGTGTTGGAGCTGATGCCCACCTCGCGGGCAAACTCCGTCTTGCTCCAGCCTTTGTCAATAAGCAGCTTGAATAAGTTATTATAGGAAACGAACATCGCCGCACCCCCTTTTTGACAGTCGCCCACATTTTACCTTATTATTCTGCGTATTGCAACTATATGTTTGCGAATGCGGATATATGATTTCCTGATGGGGATATACAAAAAAGAGAGCCATACGGCTCTCTTCTTTATATACGGTTAGATATGGTTACTGATCCTCGTTCTCGTCCGCAGCGTCGTTGAGGGCGTTGGCAAGGTCGCTGAGGTCAAACTCCAGCTTGGTGCCGCAGTTGGGGCACACCACTTCGCCATCCTCCAGAACGGACTCGTCGAAGTAGACCTCCTCCTCGCACTCGGGGCAGGTGGTCATGAAGCAATCCTCTTCATCCTCGTCGTCATCTTCCTCGTCCTCCAGCTCGTAGAGGGACTCCTCCACCTCGCTGAGGTCGTCGCTGACGGCATCCAGACCGTCCTCCAGATCCACCATCTCATCCTGCATGTCCACGATCTCGTCGGCCATGACGTCCAGCACGTCGATGATGGCGGCAATCAGCTTGCCCTCCTTGCTGTCGGTATCCAGAGCCAGACCCTCGGCCAGACCCTTGAGATATGCTACCTTTTCAGAAATACCCATGATTGGCTCCTTTCTGTACAGTTGGTTGAAAAGAATCGTCAGCTTACTTGCAGCGGCTCAGATATTCGCCGGTGCGGGTATCAATGGTGATCTTGTCGCCGATGTTGATGAACAGGGGCACCTTCACCTCGGCGCCGGTCTCCACGGTGGCGGGCTTCAG
>CAKTGD010000028.1 GCA_934561335.1 uncultured Oscillospiraceae bacterium | reverse complement strand
GGCACTTCCTTCAGCTGCTTTTCGTTCAATGCTTTGATGAGATCCATGGATTTTTCCTCCTGTATTTATAGGTGTTCATAACGCCATCACAGGGGTGCATTCTTGCACCGGCGACAGAGGACCGCCCTTTTCAAGCCATGATAGAATACCACAAAAATCTGACAAATGCAAGCATTATTTTCAAAAATAAAGAATCTTTTTCCACATTCGCAGGCATTCGTGAAAGAATCCGGTCAAAATGCAGCTCTGTTCAGACAGAGCTGCATTTCCGTATGATGGATGATTCAAGCGCGGGGATGTGCCTTTTGGTAGACATCCTTGAGCTGCTTTTGTACCACATGGGTATAAACCTGAGTAGACGAAATATCTGCATGTCCCAGCATTTCCTGAATGGAGTGCAGATCTGCCCCGTTTTCCAGCAAATGTACTGCAAAGCTGTGCCGCAGCGTGTGCGGCGTGATATCTTTATTGATCTCCGCCTTTTCCTGATAAAATTTCACGATCTTCCAGAACCCCTGACGGCTCATGCGCTCGCCGTTCATGTTGACAAACAGAGCGCGCTCGCCCTCCTCGGCAATAATCCGTGGACGAACAAGCTCCATATAATCCCGCAGAGCCTTGACTGCGGCGGCATACAGCGGAATAATGCGCTCTTTCCCGTGACCAATACAGCGGATAAAGCCCACTGTCAGGTTTACATCCTCGACATTCATGCCGATCAGTTCAGAAACACGGATACCGGTGGCGTACAGCAGCTCCAGCATGGCATGATCCCGAAAGCCTTTATCATCCACGCACTTGGGCTGCTCAAGGAATAACTCTACTTCTCGCCCGGTAAGAATCTCGGGATACTTACGTTCTACCTTTGCCGCAGCCACCGCTTTGGCAGGATTCTGCTTCATTGTGCCGCGCTGCATCATATATCGGTAAAATGAACGAATGGACGCAGTTGAGCGAGTTATCGTGGCAGGCGATTTTCCCTTACAGCCCATATACTGCAAATAAGCATTCACATTTTCTTTCCGCACACGTCTCAGATCTGTGACCCCATTGGACAACAGCCATGCCCGGAACTGATTCAAGTCTCGGATATAGGAGCTGACCGTATTGACCTGTGCATGTTTTTCCTCTGACAGATATCGGGTATATTCCGCAACATAGTCTATCATATACAGTCCCCTCCTCCCCTTCAAGGTGTAATCAGCAGCAAAAGCAGCTTTGGTATCACTGTTATCTCCAGCAGCGCACAAAGCAACAACACCGCAAAGCAGGCCAATACCCTGCGGCGCAACAGGCGCGGCGGTCTGCTTCCGCCTCCCGGTCCATCCAGTGCTTTTTCAAAAGAATATTGCGCAATGATCAGCATACAAGGCAATGCCGCCACACCGCGCAGGCCGAATGCAGTCAAAGCCAGAAGAGGCCCTTTTCCATTCGATAGGAACGAAAAGCAGCTGACAGCAAAAGACAGCGTAAACCCATGAAAAACACATATCATGGGAATTGCTGCGGCGCCAAAAGTACAATATCCCAGCAAAAAAAGCAGCAGCGGGTCACGCAAATAGACCGACAGAACACGCAAGGCAGATGGCGTGCCTTCCGCCTCTTGTGTCAAAACAGCAGCATAACCCTGCAAATAAGAAGAAAGCTCTTCGCTGCTGTCTCCCATAAGCGCATATTGTACCACATGGCCGGCAACTATGCCAACCGCAAAAAAGGCACACAGCATCACCATCCGAAAACTTTGCGGCGTTGATGCCTGTGCTCTGTGTCGCTTCTTGCGCATGTTCATGGTCTATCACCCGCCTCGCCCTACTATATGAGACAAGCTGACCGAATAGAAGCACATAATGTTTAATCAATACTATAGGGCAAATTGTACCGTTGCGCAAGGGCTTTGCGCAAATTCATTTATTTTTGTAAATTATGTGAACGTATTATGTAAACTACTTTATGTAAACTTCGTCTACCGGTAAAACCATCTTATGTGCAGTCCTGCTCAAAGCCGATATGTGGTGCCTCGATGAAAAGGCACAGCCCCATATCTTGAAATCTATGGGCGCTCTCCTTCCCTCTCGCTTCAGGTGCAGCCGGCTGTTCATAAATCGGTTAAAATTCCCTTTTCGTGATTTTGACAACAATGCGCATTATATCATCCTTCGCCGGTGATGCCTGACAGTTGATGCCTTGCCCGATTTTCTCTTTCTTTTCCCGCCGCGGCACAGCAGACAGGATATGAAGCCGCCCCCTATTACCGCACAGGTCATTTTAGGTCCGTTGGCTGAAAAATCCAACGGTTCAGATATTGACAGGGCCACAAGCCACATGGCGACATACAGCAAGACGGCTACCAAGAAAGCCTGCAACCCTCTCCCTCCCTTTCCGGCTATGCATCCGCCCACCGCGGCCGCCAGACAACAGCTGCCAGCCGTCCACAGCGCCATACCTTCCGCCGGGAATATACGCCTTACCACCAGCAAACTGCCCGCCAATATGCCCAGTAACAGCACCGCCACAGCCAGCACCAACCCAACCCAAGTGGCCTTTCCAAACAGTGTTTTCCACGACATTTTTATTACCTCCCTTGAAGGGAATATATTCCGTTCTCCCAGCATTTATGGCTCGCATTGCAAAGGATCACTCTTTTCGGGTCTTGCACATCCGGCAAAAAGGGCAAATTACGCAAAACAAACGGAGAAGAGGGCGATCTGAGATCGTCCTCTTCCCTATTTCACGCATTTCTTGCATGGCGTCAGTCCACGCCGCTGCACATCGTCCCATGTGATCGGCACACTGTTTTTGCCGGGACATTGCGGGTTATTATGATACCGTTTCCCGCTGGGAGCGGCATAGATCAGTTGTTCCGCTCCATCTGTCGTTTCTCCGGCTATTGTCTCTCTGGCAGTACTCTCCACCGTTGTCTCCAACGCCGCATCGGTCTGTTGTTGCAGGCGCTCATTTTCCGCCATTTCAGCCCGGCGTTCTTCAGCAAGGGCGGCATATACCGAAAAACTGTTCTGACGAACCTCTTCCTGAATCCGTAATGCAATAACGATTGTGCTGATCAGTGCAAACGCGGCAATGGCAATGATCCCCAGACGAGGGCCATATTTTTCCCACTTTTCCCGAAAACGTGACATAATGCACGCCTCCCCCGCTCAGTTCTTCCGGATACGTTATATTATAACATATTCGTCTCAACCTGCAAGGTTCTATTATGCATATTTAACTATAATCAGCGATTCTAATGCGCATTCTTGCAAAATTTCACGCAGTACCGACAAGACGCCGCGGATTATTCCCACTGTTTCAGGCGCAGGTATTCACTCTTGATACCGCAACGCGCGCACTGCGTTAAGCACCGCCAATATCATTACACCCACGTCAGCGAAGATTGCCGCCCACATATTTGCAAGGCCTGCCGCAGTCAGCGCAAGGCAGGCAAACTTTACCACCAGCGAAAATACAATATTCTGCTTTACGATACCGATACATTTACGGGAAATTCCGATTGCTTTGGCAATCTGCATGGGATCATCGTCCATCAGCACAACGTCAGCCGCCTCAATCGCCGCATCACTACCCATTGCACCCATGGCGATGCCGATATCTGCTCGGGTCAATACAGGCGCATCATTGATGCCATCGCCCACAAAGGCCAACTTGGCCTTGCTGCTGCACTGTGTCAGCAGCTTCTCCAGTTCCGCCACCTTGTCGCCGGGCAGCAGCTCGCTGCGCACCTCATCTATGCCCAGCTCCGCCGCCACATGCTCCGCAACGGCCTGTGTATCCCCTGTCAGCATGACAGTCTTTTCAACGCCGCGCTTTTTCAGCGCCGCGATTGCCGCTCCGGCATGAGGCTTTACCACATCCGATATGACGATGTGCCCTGCATATTGTCCGTCAATCGCCATGTGAATGATCGTTCCAACACTGTGGCAGCTACAATAGGAAACCGTCAGTTTCTCCATCAGCTTACTATTCCCTGCCGCCACACAATGCCCATCCACCTTTGCCACGATGCCGTAACCACTGATTTCCTCAATATCCGTTACACGCGAGCGGTCGATCGGCTTTCCATATGCTTTTTGCAGACTTTTGCTGATCGGGTGAGATGAGGCACACTCCGCCAGCGCCGCATATTCCAGCAGCTTCTTCTCTTCCAGCTGGTTATGATGCACAGCTGTAACCTCGAAAACGCCTTGTGTCAGCGTGCCCGTCTTATCGAATACAACACAGCGAGTCTGAGAAAGTTCTTCCAGATAGTTGGAGCCTTTAATCAGGATACCCTCCTTGCTGGCGCCGCCAATGCCCGCAAAAAAACTGAGTGGAATGCTGATCACCAGCGCACAGGGGCAGCTGACCACCAGGAAGGTCAGAGCGCGGTAGATCCAGCTGACCCACAGTCCATCCATGCCCAATACCATACGCACCAGCGGCACAACAAGCGCCAGCACCAGTGCACCCGCACATACAGCCGGTGTATAGATACGGGCAAAGCGGGAAATGAACGCCTCAGAACGGGATTTGCGGGAGCTGGCGTTTTCCACCAGATCCAGAATCTTGGAGACCGTGGACTCTCCAAATTCCTTGGTTGTACGAATCTTCAGTACACCGCTCATGTCAATGCACCCGCTGATGATCCCATCCCCCTCCTTCACATCACGGGGGACGCTCTCGCCGGTAAGCGCGCTGGTATTCAAGCTGGCGCTGCCATCTATCACAACGCCATCCAGAGGCACCTTCTCACCGGGCTGCACAACAATAACACTGCCGACAGCCACCTCGTCCGGGTCTACCTGCTCAAGCGTTCCATCCCGCTCAATATTGGCGTAATCAGGACGGATATCCATCAGCGCGCTGATGTTGCGGCGGCTCTTACCAACCGCATAGCTCTGAAACAGTTCTCCGATCTGGTAGAACAGCATAACGGCAATCCCCTCGACATAGTCGCCGCTTTTTGTCCAGACAGCCAGAAAAAATGCACCCAGCGTAGCCAGCGCCATCAAAAAATTCTCATCAAACGCGCGGCCATGGGCAATCCCCAGAGCAGCCTTACGCAGGATATCATAGCCAATCACCAGATAGACCGCCAAATAGGCTGCCAGCCGCGCCATTCCGGGCAAGGTGATAAAGTGCAGTGCCACCAGCACAGCCGTTGTCACAGCAATACGGGTAAGCATCACCTTTTGTTTTTTTGTCATATCATTCACCCCTGTCTTTTTCCGGAGCCAGAGAAATATTACAATTCGATCTCGCAGTCCGGTTCCACCTTTTTGCAGGCTTTCAGCACACTCTTCATGACAGCCTTAGGATCGGCGCCATCGGAAAACTCCACCACCATCTTCTGCGTCATGAAATTGACGACCACGCTGGCAACGCCATCAGTTTTGCCGGCCGCTTCTTCCATCAGGTTGGCGCAATTGGCGCAGTCAACCTCGATCTTATAGGTCTTTTTCATGTTTAGCTCCTCCTGATTTTATTCCGCAAGCACCCTTTAAGTCACGCCTCAATTAAATGCTTGCTTAATTGTTATAGCCATAGTATACTGAATAAAAATTAAGAATACAAGCCGCTCCGCCCGGATACTTCCAGAAAGGCGATGGGAATTTCCAAAATAGACAGGAGGAAAACACATGCCAGAGTTTTCGCTGCCACATCATCACGGTGAAGAAGAATACGCCGCCAGCTTGCACCGCGAGCTGTTGAATCTGCCGCATTTTTCATCCGTTTCAGACATATTCAAGCAGCTGAGCGACCCCACCCGCATCCGCATTTTTTGGCTGCTGAGCCATCAAGAGGAATGCGTGATCAACATCGCCGCCATGCTGGACATGTCCAGTCCTGCCATATCGCACCATCTTCGTTCGCTGACAGACAGCGGCCTGCTGGAAAGCCGCCGCATCGGAAAAGAAGTCTATTACAGGGCAGCTGATACCGTGCAGATCCGACTGCTGCACGAGATCGTAGAACAGGTGATGGAAATCACCTGTCCGGAAAAAGAAGTGGACTATCAGGGTTCGCAGGAACAGGTTATCCGCAGCGTACACGCATATCTGGTCGAGCATCTCTCAGAGCGGATTACTATCGAAGAGCTTTCCCACCGATTTCTGATAAATACCACCACCCTCAAGCAGGTATTTAAAAAGGTGTATGGCACCACTATTGCCGCCCATGTAAAGCAGCACCGTATGGAGCAGGCAGCGCTGCTGCTGATCAAAAGTCAGCAGGATATCGCCGCTGTCGCACAAGCAGTAGGCTATGAAAGCCCCAGCCGCTTTACCGCTGCTTTTAAAGAGACCTACGGCGTGCTTCCCACAGAGTATCGAAAGCAGCACACGGCAAAATAAAAAGCAGTCATAAGACTGCTTTTTATTATTGGGGGTCACCCTCTGATTCTTCCGCAGCGGCCTGTCGGCTTGCCACGATATTGGCATACAGTTCCTCCGGGCGATGCGGCTTCACCCACAGGTTCCAAACCAGTAAAAAGGCCGACACCAGCACCATTACCGCCGACAGCGCCTGAGAAACGCGAACCGGCGCGCCGTTAATCGTCCAGTTAAACAGATACAGGCTATCGGTTCGCAGGCCCTCAATCCAGAAGCGGCCGAGCCCATACCACAGAAAATAGCACAGCGTATTTTCGCCGTCGAACCTTCGATGTCTGGCCACCACAAAAATGATCAGCATAAGACCGATCAAATTCCAAAAGCTCTCATAGAAAAAGGTAGGGTGTACCTCGATCAGCGCGCCGGTTTTCAGCGTCAGCTGCATACGGCAGAAAATGGTCGTCTCGGTTCCGAAGGCCTCACGGTTCATGAAGTTGCCCCAGCGGCCGACAATCTGGCCAATCAGCAAACCCATAACCACCAGATCTGTCAGGGCAAACAGCTTGAACCCTTTGCGCTTTGCCATAATGATCGCCAACAGCACCACGGCGATAACCGTACCATAGATAGCCAGACCGCCATCCCAGATGGCCACAGCCTTGCCCCAGTTAAAGGTGCCGTCTGCATCCCGGAACAGATCAAGATAAAAAATCACATAGTATAATCGGGCGCCGATGATGCCGCACGGTATCCCCCACAGGATACAGTCCATCAGGTCATCCTCGCCGATACCGTATCTCCTGCGTTGGCGTAGGCAAAACACCACCGCCAGCAGCAGCCCCAGCGCGATTATAATACCGTACCAGTAAATACCGTGCCCGATATTGATCGCCTTCGAGGACGCAGTAAAAGCCCAGTCACCAAACAATCCCGGAAAGCGAATCGGGCTATCCGGCATAATCATATTATTCGTAAGCGGTCACTCCTTTTCCGTATTCGTAAGCGGGTCGATAATAGAGATAGCGCAGCGCCCTTCCACCAGATTGTCCCGGATGAAATCCAGCACATCATCAGCGGTGATGCTGTCGTAAATTTCCGGGAAGCGGTAGGGATCATAGTCGTGGAACTTACCCTCGGCCATGGACACGGCAATACCCTCAAAGCTGTTGAGCGCCTTCAGCGCCGTGCCGAAATTGGCGTTGCGCAGGCGGAGGTAATAAGCCGGATCGATTCCCTCCCGCACCAGCCGCTGCGCTTCATCCAGAACCGCCTGCACCACAGCGTGGGGATCATTGCTGTCGCCGCCCAGATAGACGTAGGCCGCGCCGGGCAGGACATCATAGCTGCACCCGAAGGAGCCGTTGATAAGCCCTTGACTGTACAGTTGCGCGTACAGCGGACTGGACTCGCCGGCCAGCACATCGATGGCCAGCTCGCCCAAGGCAATGCTGCGTGCCTGCGCCTCGCCGCCGTGCTGCGGCGGACACTTGAAACCCGCCAAAAAACTGGGCATCGCAATCTCCATGCGGCCGTGCGTTTCCTTTTGACAGGGTTCCAGCGGCTCCTCCTCGCCATAATCACGGGGAATCAGCGGGCCGCTGGTTTCCGGCAGAACCTCCTCCGCCAGACGCAGCACCTCGTCACCATCCACATCGCCCACGACTACAAGGCACATGTTGGCCGGAGTGTAGAACGCCTTATGGCAATCATACAGCGTCTGCGCCGTGATCTGGTGAATGCTCTCCACACTGCCGGCGATCGGCGTGCGAGCCGGACTGTGATGATACAGCCCCTGCATCAACTGCTTATAGCACTGCCATTCCGGATTATCCTCGATCATGCCGATCTCCTGCCCTATGATCCCCTGCTCCTTCTCTACCGATTCCTCGGTAAAATACGGCACGGAGACAAATGAAAGCAAAATCTTCAAATTATCATAGAACTTCTCCGTAGAGCTGAAATAGTAGCAGGTAATGGCATTCGAGGTAAACGCATTCGGTTCTGCGCCGTTTTTTGCCAGCTCCTGCAATGCATTGCCCTCTGCGGTATCAAACATTTTATGCTCCAGATAGTGGGCGATGCCGGCGGGGGTATCCAGCCACTGGCCATCCAACTGAAATTTCATATCCATCCCGCCGTAACGGGCAGCAAACAGCGCATATTTGCGCTGAAACCCCTTCTTGGGGACGATACATACCGGCAAGCCGTTGGGAAGCGTTTCCCACCGGGTCACCTCGCCAATGCGGTCATAATTGGTCAGCATGCGCCTGCCTCCTTTCCTTTCAGGAAAAACACGGTATCCAGATGACAGCTCTGAGCCGCTTTTTGGATGCGCTCCGGCGTTACCCGGCGCAGAAGCTCCTTCAGCTCCTCCGGCGTTTCCTCAACGCCAATCGCTGTCTGGCCCAGATAATAGTTTTCCAATGCGCCCTGAGAATCGGAAAGCGAGGTCAGCGACGAGCACATGGTCGCCAAAGCGCCCTGCAGCTCCCACTCCTCCCATTGTCCCTGCTTTACCAACTCCAATTGCCGCAGAATTTCATCGTGCGCCTGTTGGAAGTCTCCGGTTTCGATACCGGAGGAAACCGTCATGATCCCCTTGGAACGGGCATAGCTGGAGGAAGCATAGTAGCACAGCGACAGCTTCTCCCGCACGTTGAGAAAGAGCTTGGCATTGCTGGTACCGCCGAAAATCAGGTTTGCCATAATCATGGCCGGCACATCGTTTGTGTCGCAGCGCCACCCCATGGAAAGTTTCCCCTGCGTCACATCCATCTCCTCTGTCAAATAGCGAGGCTCCTGAGGTGCGGCAATGCGGCGGATCGGTTCGCCATCGGTCACAACGCCGCGGGGCAGCGCCGAAAACGCACGGCGCAAGGCGCCCTCTACCCGTTCCCGCTTGGCGCTGCCGCAATAGAACAGCTCCATACGGCTGCTGGGCAGCAGCTCACGGTAATGATTGAACAGCTTGTGGTGATTGATGCGGGCAACAGACTCCTCATCACCCAGGCGCAGCACGCCATAGGGTTCCCCGGCGCACATCTCCTGCATCAGCCGTACATCCGCCAAATCCTGCTTGTCGTTGCGGATCGCACGGATCGCATCGATCAGGTTTTGCTTTTCACTCTCTACATACTCTGCTAAAAAGCGGCCATTATGCGTTACCGGGTCCAAAAACAGTTCTCCCAGCAGATCCGCCACAGGCTCCAGCAGCTTCTCGCCCGCCGGCGCAAAAGCATCATCGATGACGGAGGCCACAAACCCTATGCATTGGCGCTCGCCCTTTTTGCGAACCGTATAATCGATCTGGGCGCCATATAGGGTATCCATCGCTGCTGACAGGCTTTCCATATCAGGGCAGCGCATCGTGCCCCGGCGCAGCACGGCGGGCAGCAGCGCATTGGCGGATGCAGTTTCTTTTTTCAGCGGCGTTACCAAATGCGCACTGAGAACACTCGTTTTGAATTTATCGGCAGGCAGATATGTCAAGAACACATTCTGCATGATCTCTTTACGGCTTTTGTTCACAGCAAACCTCCGAGTTCTTATACAAATATAGTATATAGTATACACCAATCCTTACCGAAAGGAAAGAGGAATCTTACCACATGGTAATCTGATTGACGAAATAAGCAAATCGAGGTATAATAAAGAAAATTATTGTTCCGAAAGGTGATGCATCCTATGACTGCCACACAGCGCCGCAATGCTATCTACGAGCAGCTGATCCATGCCTCCACCCCTCTGAGTGCCACAGTTCTGGCACAGCAGTTCTCCGTGACACGCCAGGTGGTCGTGGGTGATATAGCCCTGCTGCGGGCAGAGGGGTACCGTATCACGGCAACGCCGCGGGGCTATCTGATCCCGGTTGAAACAGGATTGATCCGCACGATCGCATGCAGTCACAGCGCAGAAGATACCAAAAAAGAGTTGTTTGCCATGGTGGACTGCGGCTGTACGGTGCTGGACGTAATTGTGGAGCACCCGGTCTATGGGCAGCTGACAGCGCCTCTGGCGCTGTCCAGCCGGTATGATGTGGAGCAATTTATTCAACGGATGCAGGATTCTCATGCGCATCCGCTCAGTGCGTTGACCGGCGGCGTCCATCTTCATACGCTCTCTTGCCCCAGTGAGGAGGTCCTTTCCCATCTGAAAACGGCCCTAGCCGACATGGATATGCTGTACGATGCCGACTGATAAAAACAACAATTCCCCGCAGTTGCTTGCGTGGAATTGTTATTGATCAGCGGAATTCTTTTCATAACACTTCTCCTAAAATTCCGTAGGAAACCCTTATCCGCGCAAGTGTTTTGCGCAAAGCGCGTGCCGTGTCGTGGATAGTCCGCGAAACACCGCTATTGACAAATCCCGCAAGTTGTTTATAATGGAGTGGACATGTGTCTTGACACCAGTCCACTACATTATATTTTTGGGATTATGAGGTACATTCTATGGAAAAAGTCCGGGCATTTCTGGCGCGGAAGAACATCACCTTCTCCGCCAAGCGCTATTTCATCGACGCCATGTCCGCCATGGCGCAGGGCCTGTTCTGCACGCTGCTGGTGGGCACCATTCTGGACACCATTGGCAAGCAATTCGGTATTGGCTTTCTGACCAACGCATTCTTGACCATCAAGCAGGGTGATACGGTTCTGAGCTATACCATCGGTGGGCTTTGCTCGCTAATGGTGGGGCCTGCCATGGCGGTGGCCATCGGCAACGCCTTGCAGGCGCCGCCGCTGGTGTTGTTCTCGCTGATCACGGTTGGCTTTGCCACCAATGTAATGGGCGGCGCAGGAGGCCCGTTGGCCGTGTTCTTTGTTGCGCTGCTGGCCGCCGAGGTAGGTAAGGCCATCAGTAAAGAAACCAAGATCGATATTCTGGTAACGCCTGTTGTTACGATTCTGGCCGGCATTGGCTTTGCCGCTCTGGTGGCGCGCCCCATCGGTATAGCGGCCAGTTCCGTGGGTAAGGCCATCATGTGGGCCACCGAGCTTCAGCCCTTCTTCATGGGCATTCTGGTGTCTGTCATCATTGGCGTGGCGCTGACGCTGCCCATCTCCTCCGCCGCTATCTGCGCAAGTCTTGGCTTGACGGGTTTGGCGGGCGGCGCCGCCGTGGCAGGCTGTTGCGCCCAGATGGTGGGCTTCGCCGTGATGAGCTTCCGTGAAAACCGCTGGGGCGGTCTGGTGGCCCAGGGCATCGGCACCAGCATGCTGCAAATGGGCAACATCGTCCGCAATGTCCGCATCTGGATCCCACCCACGCTGGCCGCTGCTGTTACCGGCCCCATCGCCACGTGCCTTTTCAAGCTGCAGATGAATGGTGCGGCGGTGTCCTCCGGCATGGGTACCTGCGGCTTCGTGGGACAGATCGGCGTATACACCGGCTGGCTCAATGACGTGGCCAGCGGCGCGAAGGCTGCCATCACCGGCTTTGACTGGCTGGGGCTGGTACTGATCTCCTTCGTGCTGCCCGCCGTGCTGACGTGGCTGTTTGCCATCCCCCTGCGAAAGTGGGGCTGGATCAAGGAAGGCGATCTTAAGCTGGATCTGTAAGACTCAAAAAATCAGCTCGCGTCCCAAAAAGGACGCGAGCTTTTTTATGAAACCGTACAAAAAATGAGTGAGGCAAATGCCTCACTCATTTTAATGATTCTTGGAAATTACTCCTCGTCCTCATCGGCAGCGGGTGCCAGCAGAGCGCGGATAGACAGGGAGATCTTCTGCTTCTCTTCATCGATGGCAGTGATCTTGGCGTCCACCATTTGGCCCTCGGACAGAACATCACCGGGCTTCTCGATACGGCGATCGGCAATCTGGGAGATGTGAATCAGGCCATCCACACCGGGCACGACCTCAGCAAACGCGCCGAAAGGCATCAGCTTGACGATACGGACATTAGCCACATCGCCCACCTTGTAGGTCTCCATAAACTTATCCCAAGGATTGCAGGAATGATCCTTCACGCCCAGAGAAATCTTGCGCTTCTCGGGATCGAAAGAAATCACGTACACATCCAGAGGATCGCCAACAGAGACGACCTCAGCGGGATTCTTGATGCGGCTCCAGCTCAGCTCAGAAATGTGAACCATACCGTCCACACCGCCGATGTCTACAAACACGCCGTAGGAGGTCATGGACTTGACAACACCGTTGTAGTGCTTGCCGACTTCGATGTTGTTCCAGATCTCAGCCTGAGCGGCCTGACGTGCCTCATACTGCACGGCACGGATGGAACCCACCACGCGGCGACGTGCACGGTTGACCTCGGTGATACGCAGAGAGACGGTCTTGCCGATCATCTCGCTCAGCTCGGCGCCGCGGGGCTGGCCGGACTGGGAAGCGGGAACAAACACGCGCACGCCCTTGACGTTGACAACGATGCCGCCCTTGTTCTCCTCGGTAACCTTGCCTTCCAGCGTGGTCTTGTTCTCGCAGGCCTCTGCGATATCGTCCCACACCTTTACGGCATCCAGACGCTTCTTGGAGAGCATGGCATAACCTTCCACGTCATTGACGCGGATGATGTAAGTCTCGATCTCATCGCCCACCTTGACCACATCCTCAGGCTTTACATTGGGGTCAGCGGACAGCTCATCGATGGCAATATAACCAGCCTGCTTGCAGCCCAGATCTACCTGCACCTCGGTGGGGCCGATGGCAGTTACGATACCGGTTACCTTCTCTCCTGTATTTAAAGTCTTAAAAGATTTTTCCAGCATTTCCTCGAAGCTTTCTTCCA
>CAKTGD010000027.1 GCA_934561335.1 uncultured Oscillospiraceae bacterium | reverse complement strand
GTCCAGTGCCGGTCAATCCCCTGAAGCTTTCGGCGCTCCAACGGCGCCTGATCGGCTAGATCCGCGTTGGAGGGCAACTTATGTTTAATATTGGAAATTTGGTCATGCCAGAACCGAATCGCCGCCAGCTCCGTCTTGATGGTGCTGGCCGCCTTACCGTTCTCCTGCAGGTGGCGAACGTAGGCAACCAGATGCTTGCCGGAGATGTTGGCCAGCTTCTGTAGGCGGTACTCCTCCGCCAAATAGCGGCAAAACCGCTGCATGGCCTCATAGTACCGCTGCCGGGTCTTGTAGCTCTCCTGCCGGTTGTGCCGGGCCAGCTTGTCCAATTGGGCGATGAGGGCGCGGTAGATGCCCTCGTTCTGAGTGTGGATCATACGCAACTTCCTTTCCGTATGGGTATAGTACCCCCAATAGTTCGCAGCCTGCGTTTCCGGCCCTTTTCTGGGTCGCGGATGCGTCAAAGCCCTGCTGCGTAAGGCTCCGTGGGTGACGCTTGCCCACTGTCTCTAGTTGGGGTTGGTGAGTAAGATGCTGCATGGGACGCACAAACGCCCTGCTGTGACCAGTGGCCACAGCGGCGGCAGGCACTACCGCACAGACGGATGCGGCCAGCGGCCGCGCGTGCCATGTGCTGCCGGCAGACAGCAATGCTTGGGTCAATCTCCCGCCCTGCCGGGTGCGGGAGGCGATCACGATGATCTGCATATGCTCCACCTCCTTTCGCAAAACAAAAGAGCTAAAACAACCTAAGGGATTTCCCTAAGGTTTGTCTTAGCTCTTTGTTTTATAAAAATACTCTCTTTGTTGAAATGAACTCTCTTGTTTGGTTATTACTTCATAATCTACGGTAAGGATACCGCAAACCGTGAAGAACGTCAAATTAAGAAACGACCGCCACTAAGGGCGGAGAAGAGACGAGCCCTGACGGGCGATGAGAGACATTTACAATATGATTATACGGCGCGCACTTTCAGAAGTCAAGAAAAAATTTCGCCCACGGCCGCAGGGCGGTTCTCGTTTTGGTTTTAAGCCGGGTCCGGGTAGCCGGGCTGGGGGCAAAAACCTTTATACAGGGTCACGAACGCCGTACAGCTGGCCGCTTTGCAGAGGCCGAAACCGGCCTCCCGGAACACCCACCAGACAAAGGCCATAGCCATTGGCAATGGCGGCGGTATCGGCCTTGGCCGCTGCGATCTCTTCGGCGGTCAGCTCATGCTTACCGGGCTCCAGGCGGATATTGGCATTCAGCTCTGCCGGGGCGACGTTGGTCTCATCCAGGGTGGCCACGCCTACGGTGTACTTGTTGATGATGTCAGTGATCTTGCTCATACAAGTTCTGAAAATACTTGATTTCAATGGCGTGGGACACCCTTCTTGGGTTTCCCGCGCACACCCTTCCTTACCGTCGCGGAGAATTTACCCTTTATCAACAGTCTCGGTACACTTCCGCTGTCTTTTAAAATACCGAGGCTATACTCACGGTTGGATGAGGCAAAGCACCGAATTGGCTTGGCTTAACGTGGATAAGGCGCAAATGACTTATCATGCACTTCTCAATTGGTGACCCTTTGATATAATCGCATTCAAAATATCGGTTTTGCAATAATAAAAAGATTGAAATACCTTGTTTATGTGTTATAATATTTAATAAATGCGATATATCTGTATAATTTGAATAGCTAGCTGCAAAAATACCGTGAAATGAACTTTCTATCGTGACATCTAGTTCAGCAATTCATCACTATACTGTTATCATAGCATATTGTTATACTTAAGTTCAGGAGGAGTTTTCATGCGAGATATAAGCTTTAAGTATATATTTGATAACGATTATAACCCTAAGTACGTTAATGGAGCTTTTGGCGGAAAAGGACCTCAAGGTGAAATTATTATACATTTTTACTGTGAGCGAGGGGCAATTCCTTGCAAAGTCAAGCATAACATTGAAGAAAATGGCAGTTTAAGTGTTCCCACCGACGTAGAGCCAACTGATATCGAAAAATTATTTGTAAGATTCATTCAATCAGGGGTTATTCTTGATAGAAAGCATGCCACAGAAATATATGACTGGTTAGGAAGAGTTTTGGGTGAGTATAATGAAGAATAGTATTACTGCTTCATCAATTACCTCTGAAAAGCCTGTCATGGATGTAGCAAAAAGCAACCCCTTTTTCGGCTTTTATGACGAATTATCAACTTCATCTGATAGTTTAACACGTTATTCTGAATCTCGATTTGAACAATCGCAAATATCCAAAGTAGCTCAATGGTTCTTAGCAAAAGAGTCTATGTCTCACAAAAAATTACAAAAGCTTTGTTATTATGCATATGCATGGTTTATTGTTTTTTTTAATGACTGCGAATCTGCACCTGCACATTTAGCTACTTTGTGTCCTACCGGATTTGAAGCATGGGTACATGGGCCGGTTTGCTCTGAGTTGTATCGCAATTATAAAGGTTTTGGGTGGAGTGATATTCCTGCATCTGGGAAGCAGGTCACCTTTTCTGCGGATATGACCGATTTACTTGAGCAAGTATGGCACACATATGGATCTTTTTCTGCAGATCAGCTTGAGCAGCTTACTCATAGTGAACTGCCTTGGAAAGCGGCTCGAAAAGGGAAAAAATCCGATGAACCCTCAACCAAAAAAATTGATGATCATCTGATATTTCAGTATTATTCAGAGATGATGGGAAATGAATAAAAAAATACCGCCGCAAATATCTCCAAGTAAATATTCAGTCAAAAATGCCACTCAGTTATCCGAAGTTGCACAATACTGTTCTCTTAATTTTCGATATTTGAAAGCAACATGTATTACGCAAAAAGACTTTAATAATCACTTTAAGGATGAAGCTCATTACTTGAATGTCATCAGTAGCTTTATTGGGACAGTTTTGCCTAAAATTTCCACTTTAAAGCCAAACGAACTATTGAGCGGGAATCGTTTTTCCCAACAGTTTCATTTTCATAAAGTTGCGCAAGATAAATATGAGAAAGTCAAGTCGATACTCAAACAATACTCGTTTAACGACTGCCAAATAGAGCAGTTTTTAGATGGAGAGAAGATTTTTCAGTTTGCCGGTAATCTTGAGGGCCGTCAAATAGAATCTCGCGTAATATGTGAATACATAGATGGAGTATTGTACGTATTATTCTTTGACACAAATCATCATCTATATTTGGACAAAAATAAAGTTGGGGAATCTTTAGCGTATTCTTGTTGTCCCTATAAAACGGGAAATATTTGCCTCAATGCATATAATTGTTTTGCAAAAGATTATTTAGATATGGACAAATTAACTGCAAGTTATGATTACGCCTATGACTATATCAGGTGATATGGCCAATGCATTCACGTTTACATGACCTTTGGCAAGAAACCACACCGTATTTTTCCAGCATTATTTAAATAGTGATAATCCGAACTACATGATCCAAGGAGGTAATGTGTTCGGATTTATCATTTCTATCGACGCAAAAAAGCGTCCATAGGGGGGGCGCGTCAAGAGGGAAAGTCCTCTTTGTGCTTCTGCCCTGAAATAAAAGCAAAAAACTCGAGAGACATTCCGACCTTTATGTGGTATGATTGTCATATGTAAGAAAGCGAAATTTTCTCTGCCTTATTTTCTGTCAGGAGGAGTACATGGGAAATAATGAACGTTCATTGATCCGCACGGCTGAATTATATTATGAGGAGGGGTTGAGCCAAAACGCTATTGCAGAACTTTTGGGGACCTCTAGAGCTTCGATTTCCCGCATGTTGGATGAGGCGAGGGAATGCGGAATTGTGGAAATCATCGTTCACACGCCTGTTTCGAAGAATTCAAAGCTCTCTGTACGGCTGCGGGAGAAGTTTGGTCTGCGAGATGCGGTCGTTGTAGCAGGTGGGAGTTTGCCGGAGCGGGCGCTGAAAAGTTGCGGTGAGGCCGCAGCAAGGCTTCTAGAAACGATTTTGGGCAACAACATGACCTTAGGAATTGTTTGGGGTCGGGCCATTCAGTTCTGCTGTGATGCGATTTCCACAGACCTTGATTACCACAATGTCCACGTGGCCCAAATGGTAGGTTGCCTTGGAGATGGCAGTTCCAATCTGGGCGGTTTGGATCTGTCTATGAAAATTGCCAAAAAGCTGAACGGCACATATTCGAATATTTACGCACCAGTAATCATCGGAAATGAGACGGTATATTCTTATCTGATGAATGACCGACAGATCAAAATGGCCATTGATCGGGCGCAGAAAGCGGACATCATTCTTTCAGGTATTGGTCTGCCGTCAGACGATCACAGCTCCATGTTCCGTGCGGGGTGCTTTACCCCAGAGGAGCGGCAAGATTTAATTGCCAAAGGCGGTAAGGCTATGGTGTTATCCAGATGGCTGGATCGAGACGGTAAGGTGCTTTCCTGCCCTGGGCACTATGTGGTTGCAACGCCTATGGAAACCATGCGGCATGCTGCTTGGTCCATCGGAATCTGCAGCGCTGCGGACCGGGCAGAGGCGGTTCTGGCAACCCTGCGAGGCGGCTATCTCAATGCGTTGGTTGTTGATGAATCTTTGGCGCTTGCACTGCTAGACGATAAAAATGTTCTGTAAAAAAACGCAATAAAAAGGGAACCGCAGCTGCGGTTCCCTTTTTTATGTGGAAAGTTGGAATATACTGCGAAAGCGTGTCAGATATCCGTTATGTAATTAACGGGATCGGGGTTTTCACCCCGTTCGTAAGCCGGCAGATATCGCTCAAAGAAGTCCCTGCAGACATTCACAGCTTCTTTCCGCAGCGCAAACAGGATTGCAATGGTGCAGATGATATTGAACACACCGGAGGCATCAGCCACGGCCCACAGGAAATCTGCGTCCAGAGTTCCCAAGAACTGAGGCAGGCAGAAATATAGCGTCCAGGAAATCATAATAACTTTTTCGATCTTGCGGTTTGTCAGATTACGAGTCAGATAATTTAAAGAAATCGTGTTCTGATAGAAGGTGGCAGTAAGCGTAGTAAAGGCAAAAATGGCGGTGGCAATAGCGAGAAATGCCTTGCCGGCAACCCCGAATACCTCACCAAACGCAATGGTTGCCAGAGCGGCGCCGGTTTCGCCAGTCTCGTAGACACCGGTGGTCAGAATAGCCAAAGTAGTGATGGTGCAGACAATGAAGGTGTCGATGAAATTTTCGGTCAGCCCCCAACATGCCTGTCGACCAGGATGATCTGTCTCGGAAGCAGCATAAGTACACATAGCCGCACCAATACCGGAATCAGTGGAATAGAGGCCGCGGGCAGAGCCATAACGGAAAGCCTGCATAACCGTGTAGCCCAGTGCGCCGCCAGCACCGGCCTTCGGCGTGAAGGCATAACGGAACACAGAGGCAAAAGCAGTGGGTATTGCGCGGAAGTTGATGATAATGATGGCAATGCCCAGAATCAGGTACAGGGCGCACATGGTGGGAACCGCCTTATTTGCAAAGCCGGAGATTCGCTTGAGCCCTCCCAGAATGATGATGAACAGCAGGCCGATTACCACAAGCATAGTGGCGGTCTTATTGAAGCCGAAAGCCTCATCCAGGGCTGACACAATGGAACTGGTCTGAACGATAGCGTTCAGTGGCTGTGTTATCACAGCCAGAAACGCAAAGATTGCGGCAGGAATCCTCCAGCCCATAACGCTGCCCATGATGAAATCGCGGTTGCCGTAGACCTCGCCGTCCTTCCGGACTCTGTACCGCAGACCCAGAATAATCTCAGCAGACTTTACTACGGCGCAGACTGCAGAGATAACCCACATCCAGAACACCGCACCGGGACCGCCAGCGGCAATAGCAGAGGCTACGCCGGAGATATTGCCAGTGCCGACAGTATTGCCCAGATTGGTCATAGCAGCGTTAAAGGCAGAAACAGTTCCTTGTCCATCGCTATTCTTCTTGAGTGAGTATCCAATGCTATTTTGGACAATTTGCTTGATATTGAATAAGTATTTACCCTTGAACAAAATAGTGAAGAAGATGCCGCTGCCGATCAGCAGAACCGGGAACGCATAATCCCAGCACAGGTTGTCAAACGCATAGATAAAATTTATGATTGCTTCCATACTCAAACTCCTTTGTTTATTTTGGGGTTGATAATCCGATGCTTGAATAGGTGAAATCCAGTGATCTTACGCTTGAAATACCGTCAGTGCCTGACTGAAGTCGGTAATCAGGTCCTGAATATCCTCACATCCCACACTGATGCGGAGCATGCCGTCATGAATCCCCATTTTCAAACGGATGGGTTCCGGAACATCGTGATGAGATGACGAGACGGGGTGAGAGAGCGTGGTGCGGTAACCGCCGAGAGAGGGCAGATAACGCACCAACTGAAGGCGGTGCATGAATTCATTTAACTTAGCAATATCATCCTCCACAGAGAAGCTTATAATCGCACCGTAATAGCCATCAGAGAAAATTTCCTTGGCCAGCGCGTGTTGAGGATGTGTTTCCAGACTTGGGTGATTGACCCGAAGCACGTGGGGATCAGAAGCCAGGAAAGCCGCCAGCTTAATCGCATTTTCGTTCTGTCTGCGAACTCGCAGTCCCATGGTTCGGACACCCCGGAGAATTGCGTAACTGGTGTAGGGGTCCAAGCTGTTGCCTAGCAGCAGCATCAACGGACTAATCTTGTCGATGAGTTCCTTTTTACCAGTCACACTGCCGCCGGAGGCATCACTGTGACCGTTAAAATACTTGGTGAGGCTGTGGATTACAAGGTCTACGCCGTACTCCAGAGGACGGATTACGTAGGGTGTCGTAAAGGTGCTGTCCACGCAATAGAGCGCACCGCCCAGATGGGCAATTTCGCTGATTTTCCGAATATCCACCACATTGGTGAGGGGATTGGAAATCACTTCGGAGTACAGAATCCGGGTGTTGGGACGCATGGCACTCCTGACGGCATCAAGGTCTGAAAAAGAAACGTAAGTGCTTTCGACACCATATGCTGAAAGGTAATTAGTCAAGAAGTCAATCGTCTCACCGTACAAATCTTTGTTGGCAATGACATGGTCACCCTTTTTAGCAAAGGTCAACAGGGTGCTGGTAATTGCACCCATTCCGGCGCTGAAAAGCAGACTAGCCTCGCCGCCCTCGGCGTTGGTGATAACCTCGTTGAGTGCATCACGGGTGGGATTGGTTCCACGGCTGTAACTGTAGCCGCCTACGGAATCTACGGCGTGCAGCATGTCCAAATCGTCCATGAGGAATGCTGTGGTTGGGTAGAGCGGCGGTGCTTCAGGCTTCAATGTGTCCCCGTGAACAAAGGAACCCTGATAGAGTATTTCTGTATCCCTGCTGAATTGTAATTGTTCCATAAATTCTCCCTTCCTGTACATACGCGTTACCCGTGCAGAAGATGGCGGTATGCCTGCCATTGCTCGTAATAGGGCAGCAACACTTCTGCGGGGTGCGGAGTAATGATGTGGTGCAGCTGTGCGGAATTCCCCGTTCGTTGAAAATAATGGTTAATCTGATCCACAAGGCCGGAACAGGAGGCCAGCTCAAAGTTTTGCGGAACCCGAATTTCACAGCCGGAAATGTCGGCCAGCAGCTGTGGCAGAACTGTGCCTATAAAGCCGCCGCCGCAACCGTAGAGCACTGCATTCTCCTTGTGGACAACATCCAACAGCTGGTCCAGATTTGTTTTAAATGAGAATGCATAATCCAGCAAAACGGAAAGGACCAAGTCGGCACGCTCAATCTGGTCGCTCAAAGGTGCTTCCATGAAAAACCCACCAATGGGAGTCAACTTTGCTTTATGGAAAATCATAGATCCTATGGTGCAGAGGCATCTGCCTGGCTGACGGGTGCGGAGCTCTGCTTCCACCTGATTGTAAGAGCAGCCCGGATAGAGCATCCGAATGGCACGGTCATAGTTCATACCGGAAACACCCACATTTGTTTCGATGATGTAGTGGTTATCGCTTACATGTCGGTCCACCCAGCACCGTTCCTCTGGATCGACCAAATATTGCGGCGAAAGGTAAGCAATGGGGGTGGTTGTGCCTGCAACAATCACGATATCTCCGACGGCTGGTTGGCAGTGAGCAACAGCCAGTTGGGTATCTGCACCGCCTACAATGAATGGGATGCCTGACGGGATGCCGATTGCTCGGCTGATTTCCGCCTGTGTTTCCCCTAAAAGGCTGCCGCATTTTAAGACGGGCGGCAGCATGCTCCGCGGGATCTGAAAGCGGGAACAGAGGTCATCTGACCATTGGGCGCTCTGCACGTCAAACAACAGCGTTTCGCAAGCCTGAGATTGCTCGTACCCGGCCTGCCCGGTAAACAGCCATCCCACCCAGTCGCTGAGCGAAAGGAAATGCGTGGCCTTTTCCCAAATCTCCGGGTATACGGTCCGAAGCCCCAGCAGCTTTACTGCCGGGAACAGTGTGCTGACCCAGCGGCCGCTGCGCGCATAAATGCCGTGGTGATCTTCAATTTCCTGTTCCCATGCCTGGCCGCGGTTATCAATGTTGGGATAGCCGCCTAACGAACGGTTATCCGCATCCAGCAAAACAATTCCCTCTCGTGCACTAGTGGCGGATACTGCAACGATGCAGACCTCTCCGGCAGCGGCGACCGCTTCGGCACAGACACTGATTAAATTTTGTTGCAGGAGGTTTGGGTCGAACGATAGCGCGTCTGCGTATTTCGGGTCACGGACATTATGGATGGCACAGCTTTTCTGCGCACGCTTCTGTCCGTCAGGGGTCACCACATATGCGCGGACAGCGCCAGAACTCAGGTCAATGAGTAAGTACGCTTCGGTCATAAAAAACTCCTTTAAACTGCGGCCCGCTTACATATTTTGACAACATTGAATAACGCCCTTGCAACCCTGCCCGGATGCGATCAGATCAAAGGCGCTCTGCCAATTTTTGAGTGGAACGATGTTGGTAACGATTTTTTCTGGACAGATATTTCCCTTAGCCATAAGTTCCAGAGCTAACTTCCAAGAAGAAGGCTTTTGACTGCGGGACCCCATATACTGAATTTCGTGATGCAGAATGAGGTCGGTTGCGATAGACTCGCGCGGGTGAGAGAAAACCCCCATCTGAATGACTTTTCCCCCCTTTTTTACGATTTCCAGCGCTTTGTTTGCAGCCGGGACGGCGCCAGAACATTCAAAAGCGAGATCCACGCCAAGTCCACTCGTCATTTCGGAGATAACATCGGACAACTCCTCGGCCTGTTGATTTACCGTCCGCTGGATACCGCACTGCGTTGCAATCTGAAGGCGCTCCACATCGCTGGAGAGGCCGGCCATAATCACAGTAGCACCGCAGGCGTGCGCAACCTGAGCGACCATCTGGCCAATAGCGCCGGCGCCGAATACGCAGACAATGTCTCCCTCGTGCACATGGCCGCGTTCAATAACCGCATGAACGCCGCAGGCCAGCGGTTCTGTCAGAGCGGCAGCGAGCAGGCTGACATTCTCGGGCAAAACATGAATCCTGGCTTCATGGTTTACAATGTATTCTGCCATGCTGCCGTTTACATTTGTGCCGACGCCTCTGCGTGTGCCGCATAGATTTAGGTCACCGGTATGGCAGTAATGGCAGCTGCCGCAGGTTTCATAGGTGGTTTCACTGGTGACACGATCTCCTACATGAATATTCCGGACGTTTTCGCCTACGGCAACAACAACACCGGAAAATTCATGTCCCAAAACAACGGGGGGTTTTGTGCTGGGGTAGGTTCCGCGCATTGCGTGAATATCCGTTCCACAAATTCCAGAATATGCAATTTTTATTTTGACAAGATCACCGGTTACCTGTGGTTCGGGAATGTCGGTATATTCCATGTGGCCTTCACCTGGGAGCATTTTCACAACGGCTTTCATGTATAACCTCCAATGAAAATATGTTAATTTTTAGGTCATTTGTTCATGCAGCGATTGAGCGATTGCCCACTTAAGATTTATATACTCGTTTAATGATGAAATGTCAATATAAAACCGTTATTTGTTGCATTAATTGTATATTGCAACAAAAATCATTGCGAAAAATATACATAAAAAGCAAAAATACTTCTTGACAATTAATTTAAAACGTGAAAAAATGAGCATACAGCAAGCGAGTGAGTGAAAATTTGTGCGCATTATTGAACATTTGAGAACGGAGCTGATACAATTGCATTCTTCCCTTATCGAAATTGAAAAAGCCGCAAGATCCATCCGGAAACAGATTTTAAAAATTGCAATTGAACGCGGCGGCTGCTACTTGGCGCAGGCATGCTCTTCCGCCGATATCGTTGCCTCACTGTATTTAGAGATTATGGATCTCAACCCCTCTCAGGGGTCATGGGACGCATTGCCATTTCCAGGTGTGCCAGGCCCAGACAATATGGATTATCAGAAAGGAGCTCTCTATAACGGTGCTCCGGCGCCCGACAAGGACCGCTTCTTTGTTTCCTGCTGCCATTATGCCGCTGTGATATACAGCGCCTTAGTGGCTGCTGGGCGTATCAGCCCAGCCTGTATGGACAAGTTTAACGCAGATGGTTGGAACATGGAAATGATCGGCGCGGAACACTCACCCGGTTTCGAAAATACAGCTGGCTCCCTTGGGCAGACAGTCTCCATTGCCGCCGGCACAGCCCACGCCCGCAAAATGAAAGGTGAGACCGGCAAGGTATACTGTCTGTTGGGGGACGGCGAGTTACAGGAAGGGCAGACCTGGGAGTGCATTCAGGCTGCCAGCTATTATCATCTGGATAATTTCGTTATCGTGATTGATGCCAACGGTCAACAGGTTGAAGGTGCCGTTGACCAGCAGATGACACTGGAGCCGCTGGCAGCCAGATTTACTGCCTTTGGAGCAAAATGTGTGACCTGCTCCGGACATAATATTGAAGAACTCCTTCAGGCGGCGCAGACGCCACACCCAGAGCAACCCCTGATCCTCCTCTGCAGAACCCGCGGCACCACCGGGATTCCTTTGCTTGAGAAAAAATGGCCCTTCTTGCACTTTGTCAGAATCAGCGAAGAAGAAAAGGCCGACTATCAGGCATTTTACGAAGCGATGTAAGGAGGCAGTCATAACTATGGAAATTGCGGTCAATACACACGAAAAAAATATGATCCGGTTTGCAAAGGAGCATTCGGAAGCGATAGTTCTTTCAGCAGATTTAGGAACTTCTTGTGAAGTGAAAGCGTTTCGCGCCACATACCCGGAACGATACTTTACCATGGGCATTGCGGAGCAGAATATGTGCTCCTGGGCGGCAGGCCTGTGCCGAGAAGGATATCGCCCTTTTATCCACACCTTTGCAGTGTTTCTTTACCGCCGGATTCTGGACCAGGTAGAAATGAGCGTTGCCTACCCGAATCTTCCGGTGGTATTCCTGGGATTTGTACCAGGAATTACCACACCCGGCGGTGTCTCGCATCAAGCCATCAACGATGTGGCTGTCATGCGCTCCGTTCCCAATATGGCAGTGATTGATATTGGTGACGCAACAGAGATTGAGGGTGTGCTGGATCTGGCATATCAGTATAACGGACCCGTGTATATACGGATGCTGCGCAAGGAGGTACCTCGTCTTTTCCCGTCCAATGAGCCGATTCAGTTCAACCGTGCTCGGGTGCTTTCCAAGGGGACGGATCTGCTGGTTCTTTCATCCAGCATCTGCACGGAGGAGGCCATGCGAGCGGTTTCTGTTCTGCGGAACAGGGGGGTATCTGTGCAGCATATGCATGTGTCCACCCTCAAGCCCTTTACGGACGAATCCCTGTTGGAGGCTGCGCAAAGCGTGAAATATGGTGTAGTCACCATTGAAAACCACCTGAAAATCGGAGGTCTTGGCTCCGCTATGGCAGATTATATGGTTGAAAATGGTGTTCACAAAGATCTGATCAAAATCGGTCTGGATGGCTATGCCCACGGAGCGTCTAAACTGTATCTGATGGAAAAATACGGTTTGGATGCTATGAACATTGTGCATGCTGCAGAAAAGCTAATGAAACAGCCTCTTGCCATTTCCAAAGAGGATCTGGACACAGCAAGATTTGTGGATTTCCTTGAGGTTTGATTGCTTTTGCCGTATACATGGTTTAGACAGAAAGGAGGAGCCCGCAACATATTTCTAAGGGAGGACTTGCGGGAAAACATGAGATGTTCACAAAGGAAAAGGAACAGATGATTCGGTACGGCATGCTGTTGGATCGTTACCAATTGATTGCCTTGTCTGGTGGCAATCTGACAATGCGGATGCCCACAGGTGAAATCCTCATTACACCATCCGGTATGATTTACGAGGAAATGGTTCCAGATGATATTATTGTCATGGATATTAACGGCCATGTGATTGAAGGCAGGCGGAAACCCTCTTCAGATACCGACGGAATCCTCTACATTCTGCAACACAGAGCGGATATTAACGCAGTAATCCATACGCACCAGCCCTATGCTACGGCGGTGGGCATTGTGGAGGATACCTGTTTTCCGGTTAATCTGACAACGCTGGGAAACGTAGCCGGAGGCAATGTGCCTATTGCG
Organism: uncultured Oscillospiraceae bacterium; assembly: GCA_934561335.1. Next base: position 614 of record CAKTGD010000027.1, on the reverse strand, counting down.
CCCTACAGTTCTCCCGGCTCTGTGGATGTAGGGAAGGATACAGTGGCCTACCTGGGAACTGCAAGAGCTGTTATTCTGGCCCATCACGGAGTGATGACGGTTGGCTCCACACTGAAAGATGCGCTGTATACCGCTGTTTATATGGAAGAGGCCGCAAAATGCTATCTGGCAGCTAAAGCTGTGGGAATTCGAAAGTTTATGACGCCCGAGCAAATTCAGCAGACCGCCGATATTTTCCGCTATTATGGGCAGGATCACGAAAAAATTCCGGAAACTCTTTTAATCCGGAGATAACCTGAACCTCCGGTCAAACCTAATCTCATAATGTCGGGGTCAAAACAAGCCTTTTATGTATGACCAATAGCAAGGAGCTGGAAAAATAAGATAATCAATAACCCAGACCTCCACTATGGACAAGGTCATTAAGTTAATGAAATGCTGGGGCTCGCAGCAATGTGAGCCCCAGTTTTTTAACAATTTTTAAATTATGCGCAAGCATCATGCGTTGGGCTTCGAAAAGTAAAGACATTCATGCAATATCCTATCATGACACAATCAAATTGACAAAGAGAAGTTCACCCCTAAGCCGTAAAAAATGGCCCAAAAGGGGAAGC
>CAKTGD010000026.1 GCA_934561335.1 uncultured Oscillospiraceae bacterium | reverse complement strand
GCCCGTAGACCACGCTGCCCACATCGTTGGCCATATCCCCCACCGAAAGCATCAGCTCGCGGAATTTTTCCGCACTGATCCGGGAATTGCGGGCCACGAAATCGATGATCCGCTCCTGAATCCGCTCAAAGTAGCGGTAGGTGGCCGGGGCAGCGATGACCTGTCCCGACATGCGGACGGGATGGATGGTCATGGAGGCGCTGGGGACAATGAAGGTGGCCTTGCCGCACACCGCCAGCGGCACGCCGATGGAGTGACCGCCTCCCAGCACCAGCGTGGCGGTGGGCTTTGTCATGCCCGCTATCAGCTCGGCAATGCCGAGGCCCGCCTCGATATCGCCGCCCACTGTGTTGAGCAGAAGCAGCAGGCCGTCCACGTCGTCCTTTTCCTCCACCGCAGTCAGCAGGGGCAGCACATGCTCATATTTGGTGGTCTTTACATGGGCCGGCAGGGTGGTATGTCCCTCGACCTGACCGATCACGGTCAGGCAGTGGATGGTGCCGCGCTTATTCTTCACCACCGAGGAGCCCATTTCGATCATCTGCTGCTGGGGACTGTCGCCGCCGTTCTCAGCGCCGCAGTTGTTAACGCTGTAATTCATGGGTTTGCTCCCTCCTTTTCCCCTAGTGTTTTCCACAGCCGCAAAAACTATGCAGACGGCCGTTTTCTGCCACGTCTTGACAACTGGCTCCTATTTTTATAAAATACACAGAGTTATTTCCGTGGATTTTCCTTTTTTGGCAGGATAATCCACCGATATAAGGAGGATATAAGATGAAAAAACTGCTGGCATTCCTGCTGGCACTGCTGCTGGCGGCATCCCTGTGGGCCTGCGGCAGCAACCATGCGGAGGATGCTTCTGACGGCATCGAGCTGACGCTGTGGACCTATCCCGCAGGCAACTGGGGGGATCAGGACACCGTGGAGCGGATGGTGGCCCAGTTCAACCGCGATTACCCGGATATTCACGTAACGGTGCAGTGTCTGGATACGGAAACGGCCGATGATTCGGTCAGCACGGCTGTGGATGCGGGGCTGGCGCCCGATGTGCTGCTGGCAAAGCCGGAGCAGCTGGTAAAAACATGGGGCAGTCAGGGGCTGCTGGCCGACCTGTCCGATCTGTGGGACGATGGGGACAGGCAGGAGGTCAATGAGGCCGTCAGCGCCGCCTGCTTTACCCGTGACGGAAAGTGCTGGCTGTATCCGCTGGCAATGAACGTGCCGTGCATGGCCATCAACTACGACGCCTTTGTGAACGCCGGAGCGGATCAGTATATCGATCTGGAGAGCCGGACATGGACCACCGAGCAGTTCACGCAGGCGGTAAAGGCGCTGTACAGCAAATACGGCGAGACGGTGGCCGCGGTATACTGCGCCGGACAGAACGGCGACAGCGGTACCCGGGCGCTGGTGACCAACCTGTATGGCGGCAGCTTTACCAACGCCGACCACACCGCCTATACGGTGAATTCCGAGGCTAATCAGCAGGCGCTGACGCTGCTGCGGGACACCAAGGGCATCGAATTTGACGAGGCCATCAACGGCGAGGAGGAGGCAACGCTGTTCTTCCGTGAGGCGCTGAAGATGTCTTTCTGCTGGTCGCTGGAGCAGCAGACGGCCCAGTGGGCAGAGGAGCCGGCCGAGGATGGCGGCGAGGCGGCGGTGCACGAGGCCGGGAAAACAGTGAACGGCCAGACCATCGAATTTATGTCGTTCCCCTCCGAGACCGGCGAGAGCCGGTTGCAGGGCGAAATCTGGGGGTTCGGCGCGTTTGACAACGGTGACGCCGAAAAGCTGGAGGCTGCCAAAGTGCTGATCCGCTATTTCACCGACGGACAGGGAACTGCTGACGCGGTGAAGGCCGCAGGCTGCTTCCCCGTCCGCACGGCGGCCAACGGCGCCAGCCTGAACGGTCTGTGGAGCGGCAATCAGGTCATGACGGAATACGCCAAGCTGACCGCCTATATGGGAGACTATTACCAGCTGACCCCCGGCTGGGCCACCGCCCGCACCGAATGGTGGAATTTGTTGCAGCGCCTGGGCGACGGCGGCGACGTGGCCATCGAAACGGACACCTTTGTGGACAACGCCAACGCCGCAGCCAAGGAATAAGCACACCGTGAAACGGAGGAGCATATGGCAAACTTTACCAAACAGGCGATCAAGGCTTCCTTTTTGAAGCTGCTGAATCAGCAGCCCCTGAGCAAGATCAGCGTGCGGGATATTGTGGAGGACTGCGGCATTAACCGCAATTCCTTTTACTATCATTTTCACGATATCCCCTCCCTGTTGGGGGAGATCATCACCGACCAGACCGAGCAGCTGATTCACGCCTATCCCTCCATCTCCTCGCTGGACGAGTGCTTCCATGTGGCGTTCCGCTTTGCGCTGGAGAATAAGCGGGCGGTGATGCACATCTACCACTCGGTCAATCGGGATCTGTTCACCCAGAGTATGCTGAGACTGTGCGACTATGCAGTGACGACTTATGTGGCCACCGCTTTCCCCAACGACCCCATGGACGAGAGCGACCGGCAGATCGTGATCCGGTTTATGAAATGTCAATTGTTCGGCATGTGCATTGACTGGATCGACCGGGGCATGACCGATGACGCCTACGGCGACCTGCACAGGATGCTGCAGCTGATCCACGGTATACCGGAGCTGATCGTCCGCCGCTCCAGGGAGAAGCGATAGCCGCTTTTAGGCAACCGCGCCAATTTGTCCAAAATACAGGCACTTTTTACCCGCTGCCCAATTCTCGGGCAGCGGGTCTTTTTCTGTCCATTTTCATTGCCGGCACCGCATGATATACTCCTCCATGCTATGATGAACCGCCCCGTGGGGCGCGAGAGGAGAGATAAGATGCGTTCTGTAACACCCATGCGGATCGCCAAGGTCGGCTATATTGTCATGTCGGTTCTGTTCTGCGTGCTGGGCACGGCGCTTTTGCTCCGGTCGGATGTTTCCGTTCGCTGGTTCGGACGGCTGCTGGGGATCGGTATGCTGGTTTTCGGCGCGGTAAAGCTGGTGGGTTATTTTTCCCGGGATCTGTTCCGGCTGGCCTTTCAGTATGACCTGGCCTTTGGGCTGCTGCTCATCGCGCTGGGCACGATGACGCTGTGTCATCCCGGTGACACCATGAGCTTTCTGTGCGTGATGTTTGGCATTCCGGTGCTGGCCGACGGCCTGTTCAAAATCCAGATCGCGCTGGATTCACACCGGTTCGGTATCCGTACATGGTGGCTGCTGATGGGGCTGGCTGTTCTGACGTGCATCATCGGCGCGCTGTTGGTGTTCCGCCCGTGGGACAGCGCGCAGGTGCTGGTCATGCTGTTGGGAATTTCCCTGCTGCTGGACGGCATCCTGAATCTGAGCGTGGCGCTGTGCACGGTGAAGATCGTGCGCCACCAGCAGCCGGATATTATTGAAAATGGCAAGTTTGAAATCGGAAAGGACGAATGACCCATGCATACAGCAAAAGCGATCGTTAAAAATCGCGTACTGATCCTGATTGTAGCGGCAGCGTTGATGATCCCCTCGGTTCTGGGAATGCTGGGCACCCGCATCAACTATGATATGCTCAACTATCTGCCCGACACCATGGACACCGTGGTTGGGCAGGACGCCCTGAAGGACGGCTTTGGCAAAGGCGCTTTCTCCTTCATTATTGTGGAGGATATGCCGCTGAAGGATACAGCCGCGCTGAAGAAAAAGCTGGAAACCGTTGACCATGTGGAGAGCGTGCTGTGGTACGACTCGCTGGCCGACCTGTCCATGCCCATGGAGATGCTGCCCGACAGGCTTTATGACGCCTTTAACAACGGAAACGCCACCATGATGGCCGTATTCTTTGATTCGGCTACCTCAGAGGATGTGACCATGGACGCCATTCGGGAGATTCGCGCCATCGCAGGCAAGCAGTGCTTCGTCTCCGGCATGTCGGCGCTGGTCACCGACCTGAAGGACCTGTGCGAGCAGGAGGAGCCCATCTATGTGGCGCTGGCGGTGGCCTGTGCCTGCGCCGCCATGATGCTGCTGCTGGACGGCTGGCTGGTTCCCTTCGTCTTTCTGGCCAGCATCGGCATTTGCATCCTCTTCAATCTGGGCAGCAATTTCTTCTTCGGTGAGATATCCTATATCACCAAGGCGCTGTCCGCCGTGCTGCAGCTGGCAGTGACCATGGACTACTCCATCTTCCTGTGGCACAGCTACAACGAGCAGCTGGAGCACACCGACGACCACAAGGCGGCCATGGCCACAGCCATTCACGAGACGTTTGCCTCGGTGATCGGCAGCTCTGTCACAACGGTGGCCGGTTTTATCGCACTGTGCTTCATGACCTTTACGCTGGGCCGCGATCTGGGTATCGTGATGGCCAAGGGCGTGCTGCTGGGCGTGATCGGCTGCGTGACCATCCTGCCCAGCATGATATTGCTGCTGGATAAGCCGCTGCAAAAGACGCGCCATCGCTCCCTGATCCCCGATATGAGCGGCTTTGCCCAGTGGGTTTGCAAGCGCTTCCCTGTGTTTCTGGTAATTCTGGTGCTGCTGGTGGCCCCCGCCTTCTACGGCTACGACAAGACCAACGATGAGGTCTATTACGACATGGGCCAGTGCCTGCCGGAGGATATCGACTATGTCATCGCCAACTCCAAGCTGGCCGAGGACTTTGACATCGCCTCCACGCACATGCTGCTGGTGGATGCCGGACTTCCCACAAGGGATATTCGGAGCATGGTCCGGGAAATGGAGCAGGTGGACGGCGTAAAGTATGTGCTGGGGCTTGAAAGCGTGATCGGCCCGCTGGTGCCGGAGGAGATCCTGCCCGACTCGATCCGCTCCACGCTGGAGGATAACCAGTGGAAGCTGATGCTGATCAATTCGGAATACAAGGTGGCCAGCGATGCGGTCAGCGACCAGCTGGACAGCCTGAACGCCATTTTGAAAAAGTACGATGATACCGGCATGCTGATCGGCGAGGCGCCCTGCATGAAGGATATGATCGACACCACCGGCCACGACTTCCAGGTGGTCAACGCCGTATCCATTGTGGCCATCTTCGTGATCATCGCACTGGTGGAGAAGAGCTTCTCCCTTCCCTTTGTGCTGATCGCCGTGATCGAGCTGGCCGTATTCATCAATCTGGGTCTGCCCCATTACATGGGTCAGTCGCTGCCCTTTATCGCCCCCATCTGTATCAGCACCATCCAGCTGGGCGCCACGGTGGACTACGCAATCTTGATGACCACCCGCTATAAATCCGAGCGGCTGGGCGGCGTTGAGCGCAAGGCGGCGGTTTACAATGCGCTGCGCACTTCCGCTCCGTCGGTCATCGTCAGCGGCATGGGACTGTTTGCCGCCACCTTCGGCGTGGCCGTATACTCCAACATTGACATTGTAGGCTCTATGTGTATGCTGATGGCCCGCGGCGCGATCATCAGCGTGGTGCTGGTGCTGCTGATGCTGCCGGCACTGCTGATCCTGTGCGACGGCCTGATCTGCAAAACCACCATAGGAATGACCCATCTCTCCGGACATAAGAAACAGGAGGTTACCGTATGAAAAAGAACCGCATTATTGCCGTCGTGCTGGCGGCGGCGCTGGTCTGCTCACTGGCGGGGATTTCCGCGCTGGCAGCCGGCAATCAGAAAACCGACACGGCTTCCCCGGCCGCAGCGCAGACGGACAGCACGGATACCACGCCCGCCTCTGCCACGGGCGAGACTGTGTATGTCATTGCCAACGCAGACGGCAGCGCCAAAAAGGTCATCGTCAGCCAGAAGTATGACCCGGATGATCCCAATGCCGCGCAGGAGGCGCGCTCTTCCCTGACGGATGCCGTCAACGTAAAGGACGACAACTGCTGGCAGGGCACCACCGACAAGCCGCTGCCTGTGACCATGCGCATCAGCTATACACTGGACGGCAAGAGCGTGTCCGCCGATGCTCTGGCAGGCAAGAGCGGCCATGTGACCATGCGCTTTGACTATGAAAACACCCAGTATGAAACCAAGACCATCGCCGGAAAATCCCAGAGGATCTATGTGCCCTTTGCCGTGCTGACCGGTGCGATTCTGGACAGCGAGAATTTCCGCAATGTATCCGTGACCAACGGCAAGCTGGTGGACGACGGCGACCACACTGTGGTGGTAGGGATCGCCTTCCCCGGTTTGCAGGAGAATCTGGCGCTGGATACCGACAAGCTGGATATCCCCTCCTATGTGGAGGTCAGCGCCGATGTGACGGATTTCGCCATCGAGACCACGCTGAGCGTTGTCACCAACTCCGTATTCAATGACGTGGACGACGACAAGCTGGATAAGGACGCGCTGGATGAGCTGTCCGATGATCTTGACAAGCTGACAGATGCCATGGAGCAGCTGATGGACGGCTCTGATGAGCTGTTCGACGGACTGGACACGCTGCTGGACAAATCCCATGAGCTGGCCGACGGTGTGGATCAGCTTGCCAGCGGCCTGAAGAAGCTGGACGCCAACAGCGCACAGCTGAACGAGGGCGCCAAGACGGTGTTCAACTCCCTGCTGAATACCGCCAACACGCAGCTGCAGGCCAACGAATCCCTCTCCGAGGCCGGGATCACCATCCCCGAGCTGACCATCAGCAACTACGCGGACGTGCTCAACGGCGTGATCGCCAAGCTGGATCCTGACAGCGTTATTGCACAGGCGGAGGCTGCGGCGCGCCAGCAGGTTACCGCCGCTGTCCAGGCACAGGAGGACACGGTTCGCGCCGCTGTGACAGAGCAGGTGCGCCAGAATATCAGCGACAATGTCACAGCAGCGGTGAAGGCATCGGTGCTGGAGGGTGTGCTGAAGAGTCAGGGTATGACGCAGAAGCAGTATGAAGTAGCAGACGACACGGTGAAAATCGCCATCGGCAGTGCGGTGGACGCCAAGATGAACACCGAAACAGTGCAACAGAACATCAGCGCTACCGTGTCGGCTCAGATGGCATCGCCTGAGGTGAAGGCCCTGATCGACCAGAACACCGAGCGGCAGATCAGCCTGCTGATTGAACAGAACATGAACTCGGAAAAAGTGCGCGCACAGATCGACGCCGCCACCTCACAGGCTACCGCCGGCGCCAAGCAGCTGTTGGGGCTGCGCCAGCAGCTGGACAGCTACAACACGTTCTATATGGGGCTACAGACCTATACCGCCAGCGTGGCGGAGGCTGCGGCCGGCGCGGTGAAGCTGAATAAAAACATGCCCGACCTGATCGACGGCGTTAAGAAGCTGCGGGATGGCTCGCTGGAGCTGGCAGACGGCATCAAGGAGCTGAATGAGGAGGGTATCGAGAAGCTGGTAGACGCCTTTGACGGCGACCTGACAGAGCTGAGCGATCGGCTGCAGGCGACCATCGACGTATCCCGCGACTACCGCAGCTTTATCAACACCACCAGCAGCAACGGCGATGGCGTGAAATTCATTTTCCGCACCGACGCCATTGACGCGGACTAATAACAAAACCCGGTCTATACGGCAAAAATGCCGTATAGACCGGGTTTCTTATTCCATAAGACCGTATTTCAGCTTGATACGATCCAGCTTTTCCAGCATAGGCTCGGCCGCAATCAGCAGGAAAAACACAGTGGCAGCGGCCTGCACACAGTCCATGGGGAAGCCGGTGACATAGTAGGTCAGCAGGGTTTTCCATGTCAGGGCGTCGGCGTTGGCCCACATCAGCACCGAGGCGGGGTTCATGATGCCGCCGTAGATCACGATGGCGCTGAATACGCCGAACACACACAGGCTGCCCCGCGTGCGGCGCAGCAATCCCTTGCGGAACAGCACACCCGCCAGAAAGCCGATGATGCCCATGCTGAACATCTGCCATGGCGTCCACGGCCCTTGAGAGAAGAGCATATTGGACGCCAGCATGGTCAGCGCCCCCACCAGAAAACCGCTCTCGCCGCCCAGCGCCACGCCGGAAATGATGGTCATGGCCATCACCGGCTTGAACTGGGGCAGCATAAAGAAGGCGGCGCGGCCCGCCACAGAGATGGCGCACAGCACGGCGATGACCACCAGCTCGCGGGCCTGTGGCTTGCGTCCCTCAAACACCAGAAAGAAGGGCAGCATACACGCGAAGAGCACCAGCACCGACACAAGGGCGTACTGCTGCCGCTCCAGATAGAATACGCCGATGAACAGCGTCACAGGGATCAGCAGCAGCGCGGAAACCGCCATGGCCACGGTGCGCTTGGGAAGCTTACGCTTTTCCACAGGCACCTGCACCATTACAGGCGGCCGGGAACGCCGGCCGATAGAAAGCGCCAGCACCAACACCAGTGCGCAGAACACCAGATACAGCCACAGCTGCTTCTCGCCCAGCGCAGTCAATCCGTGGCTGGTAACGGCGCTGGAAAGCTCGGTGAGGTTGGTGGCATAGAGGAAGATACTCAGTGCGCCTGCGCCGCTGAGCGCCGCCAGCAGCTTACGCCAGAGGGGAAGCTTTTTCGGTTTCCAGTCCGGCGTTTCCTCCGCCGGTTCCGGCAGAGGCGGTGTCTCACGCGGCAATGCCGGCACAGGCGGCACGCTGCCGCCGCAAACAGCCATCACATCCTCCGCCGTTACCGCCTGCGGTTCCAGAGGGCGGGCAATGCGGTTGGCGGCGGTGGTATAGAAATTATTGCCGCTGAAGAAGGCGCGAGGCGCCGCCTCTGTCACGATACCGCCATCAAAGAACAGGGCGCAGCGGTGGGCATAGCGGGCGCAGAACTCCACATCGTGGCTCACCATCAGCAGCGACACGCCCTGTGCCAGCAGGGCGCGGAGAATTTCCGCGAGCTGCTGCTTAAATTCCGCGTCGAGGCCCTTGGTAGGCTCGTCCAGCAGGAGAATTTCAGGCTGTAAGAGAAGCACTTTCGCCAGCGCGGCCCGCTGCTGCTCACCGCCGGAGAGATCATAGGGGTGGCGGTCCAGCAGTGTGTCCAGGCGGCACAGCTGCACCATCCGGGCTACCCGTTCGGCCTGCTGCGGCTTTGGCAGCTTGCTGCCGGAGAACATTTCAAATAAGTCCTCCCGGACGGTTTTCTTTACAAACAGCGTCTGCGGGTTCTGGGGCAGCATACCCAGCGTGCCGGAGACGGTAAGCGTGCCGCGATAAGGCTTTTTCAGCCCTGACAGCAGCTTGAGCGTGGTACTCTTGCCCGCGCCGTTGCCGCCCAGCAGCGCCAGAAACTCGCCGCGTCCCAGCTGGAGGTCAAGACCCTTGACCACGTCGGGAGAATCCTGCTCATAACGGAACCATGCGCCCTCCAAAGTGATGACAGGGTGACACTGTGGCTGCTTCGGCGCGTCCGGAAGGGGACGCAGCGGCTGCCGGGATGCGAAGGCATGCAGAAAATCCCGCCCTTCCCGCACGGTGACAGGGCAGGGCGCGTCGGACTCCACCGCCGCCCAGATGCGCATGGCGGCCGGCATGGCCAGAAACATCCTGTGTCCCATGGTTTTGAGGTGCCGCCCCACTTCCGCAGGCGTTCCGGTACACAAGAGCCGCCCGCCGTCCATCACCGCCACAGTGGTGGCCAGAGGAAAGGCCTCCTCCAGCCGGTGCTCCGTCAGCACAATGGCGGTGCCCAGCTCCCGGTTGATCTTGCCCAGCACCGCCAGAAAATCCGATGCGGCGATGGGGTCGAGCTGGCTGGTCGGCTCGTCCAAAATCAGCACATCCGGCTGCATGGCCATGACGGACGCCAGATTCAAAAGCTGCTTCTGCCCGCCGGACAGCTCCGTGACACTCTTATAAAACCATCCCTCAATACCGAAAAAGGAGGCCATTTCCGCCACGCGGCGGCGTATGGTGGGCGTATCCTCACCCAGGCTTTCCAGCCCGAAGGCCAGCTCGTGCCACACCTTATCGGTAACGATCTGGTTTTCCGGCGATTGCTGCACAAAGCCGATGCGGGCAGCCTGTGTGCGCTCGTCCACCTGCTCCAGCGGCGTATCGCGGAAGAAAATGCGGCCCGAGCGGACACCGTGAGGGGCCAGCGCAGGCTTCAGCTGCCGCAGCAGCGTGGATTTTCCGCAGCCGGAGGGGCCGCACAGCACCACAAACGCCCCCTCGGGCACGGTCAGTGACAGGTGATCGATGGCGCAGATGGTCTGCTCCGGGTAGGAGAATGTCAGGTTCTCGATGGTGAACAGCGCCATGCCCGGGCCTCCCTTCTGTCCAAAATGACCGGCGTCAGGCACAGCGCCAGATACACCAGATAAAAGCTGACGGTCATGGGCTGGGTCAATGTGCCCGTCAGCGCCGGGAAATACCACCATTTCAGGCCGCCGGCCATGGCGCCGCAGGTGAGATATACGCCGCAAAAGCCCAGCCACAGCAGAGCATAGCGATCTCGCTCCTCCATGCGGAAAATGGAGAAGGCGGTGCGGCCCTTCAGTCCGTAGCCGCGGCTCCTCATGCTGTCGGCCGTCTCGATGGCGTTCTCCAGCGCCCAGGTAACCATGATGGAGAAAATCGTAATCGCCTTTCTCGCCCGCTGCCACACGCTGCCGCTGGATGCGTCACGCCCGATGCAGAACTGGGACTGGCGCACGGTATCCATCTGCTGGCGGAACAGGGGCACAAACCGCAGCGTCATACTCAGCACCAGCGACAGGGCCGGGATCACCCGGCCGAAGAGGTAGACGAACTTATCTGAGGTCATGACACTGTTATAGCACACGAACCACAGCAGCACGGCGCACAGCATGGCGCCCGCCGCAAGACCGTAGAGAATGCTCTCCAGCGTCAGCGGATTGCCGGTGGGAAGGTAGGTCAGAATGGTCATGCCCGCATGGTTGAAGGCAGGGTTTACAAGCGCCGCCAACAGCATGATGGGCAGGCCAACCCGCAAGCTGAGGCACAAGCCCTTGCGTCCGGTCAGCTCAATGACGTACAAAACGGCGCTTACAAGCGAAATAAGAAGGCACACCGGATGCATCAGCACCATGGCATAGACCAGCACCAGTGCAAAATACAGAAAGTTTACCAGCGGATGATAGCGGGAAAAGGGATCGGACACGGCGCGGCCTCCTTTCTCAGCGGTGTACGGGATTCACATTGATTTATTATACGATAAAATCCGAAAAGATTCAACTGCCCGTGAAGGCCGTTTGCCACGCCTGACGGATCACGCCGCTTTGCTGTCTCACAAGCTGCAAGCGTGCCAGCAACGCTGGCACGCATATAGATCTTGCTTCATTTTTTTTGCAGCTATATTATATTTTCAGCACCGTTTTCGGCCTTAAAAATGAGGTAGGCGGGAGAGACCGGCAAATCTCTCCCGCCGTATGGAAAAGACGACGGCGTTGCCGTCCGGCTTGCGAATTTCAGAGCGCGCCAGCTCTTTTTCCGTATATGGCACAAAAATGCCGGTTGATCCTCCCCTCGGGGGAAGGAAAAACCAGCGGTGAACTGAGAAGAAAACGGCGCCGATATTTTCCATTTTCAGGAAATATCAGCGCACACTTCTACCATATCGTCCCACAACGAAGAGAGCGCCCGCTGTGCAATGGCCCTCTTCCGTGCAATTCTCCTGCCTCGCGCCACGAAAGGGAAGTCTCCCCTTTCCCGTTTGCCGCCTACCTTCTCAGAGAGATCGCTCTCCAATGGCTGACTTTCGTCCACACGGCTTATAAAAAGCCGCTTTGGTGCATCCTTGCGCCCACAGTGCCGTTCGCGTGGGGTTCTTCGCCCCGTTCTTTCAAAGCCGATACCTGACCATATGGCCGTTACGGTATCCGGACAGCACAGCATCCTAGGACCGATTCAATTTTCGCCGCCACAGCCGCTTTTTTATAAAGCATGCTGTGAACATTCACTATTATACGGGCGCCTGCCCCCTTTGTCAACCATCATTTCCACAAGTTGTCATTTTGGGGAAAGAGTGCTGCGGCACAGGTGTCATCTTTCACTGATCGCCGTTTTCCGCCACCCAGCTGCGGACATAATCCACAAAGCGGCGGGTGGAGGCGGACAGCGCCTTTTCATCCTTGACCCCGATGCCGATATTGCGATGGAAGGTCATGGGGGGACGGCAGCCTGTGACCGGATAGGGACTGTGGCGCACCATCAGCTCCGGAAGCAGGCTGATTCCCAGCCCCTTGGACACCATGGAGAGAATGGTACGATCCTCGCGGGCGGTATAGCGCACATTGGGACGCACGCCCATTTCATCAAAGGCCGCCACAATTTCATAGTCCTCGCCCTCTTCCAAACGGATGAAGGGCTCGGTGGCCAAGGCCGCAATGGGAAACGGATCACGATCGGACAGCGGATGGCCGCAGGGCAAAATCACCTGAAGCTCATCGCGGTGCAGCGCATAGGTCTGAAGGTGCCTGACCGATGGCAGACGCAGAAAGCCGCAGTCCACCGTACCCTTCAGGATCCACTCCTCGATCTGATCGTAGAAGTCGCCGGTGACCACCTCGAACTCGATATTAGGATACTGCCAGCCGAAGCTTTGCAGAATCGAGGGCAGCCAATGGACGGAAACGCTGGTAAAGGTGGCTACTTTGACAAGGCCGGTATCCATCCCCTTCAGGCTATGCGCCGACTGGAGCAGCGCGTGGTGATCGGCGCACAGCCTTTCGATCATGGGGAGCAGCGCCCGGCCGTCCGCCGTCAACACCACGCCGCCCCGGTTGCGGCTGAGCAGCGTGACACCCAGCTCATCCTCCAGCGCCTGCACCGCGTGGCTGACGCCGGACTGGGTGAAATTCATCGCCTCCGCCGCCTTGGAAAAGCTGCCGCAGGCGACTGTTTTCAGAAAAATCTGATATTTGGTGACGCTCATGACATCCCCCTCTTTCCCCACTATTATATCATACTTTTTTTCATCGTTTCAAGTACAATAATGCGTTTTACAAATATAACTTCCTGTGCTATGATGATGACAGTCAAAGAAATGGAGGTACAAAATTATGGCACTGGTAACGAAAATGATCCGCTGCGCAAAGTGCGGCAGCAGCGAGGTAGTATATGACGGTAAGGCAGTTTATCACTGCGCCGCCTGCGGTATGGACTGTGATCACGCCATGCCCGCCGCCGATCTGGCCGAGGTAAACCGCATCGTCATGCTGGGCGGTGAGCCGGAGAAGCTGGCAGAGCTGCGCAAGAAGTACCGGAATCTGGATATCACCAACTGGACCAGCGAAAACCGGCTTCAGGTCAAGTAACTTTCATATTTCCCCTCTTTATCCCCTATTTTCCAAGAGGGTTTTCTCCCCTCAAGGAGCGTCCGGCCGTCCCCTTTCCTTTGCGGCCGGACGCATTTTTATACGCAGACGGCAGATATTACACCGCTGCAAGAACACGGATGAAAATTAAAAAGAAGGAGATGCGGTGCATCTCCTTCTTTTTTTGCGGTATAAAAACCTTACTTCAGCTCGACCTTGCCGCCGACTTCCTCGACCTGCTTCTTCAGAGCCTCGGCGTCCTCCTTGGACAGGGCT
>CAKTGD010000025.1 GCA_934561335.1 uncultured Oscillospiraceae bacterium | reverse complement strand
ATGGCTGAAAAGATGATTACCCTGGGCAAGAAGGGTGATCTGGCTGCCTATCGTCAGGCACTGAGCTTCATCACCAGAGAAGATGTTGCCAACAAGCTGTTCAAGGAAATTGCTCCTGAATACGCCGAGCGCAACGGCGGCTACACCCGCATCATCCGCACCGGCATTCGCCGCGGCGATGCTGCCGAAACCGCTATCATCGAGCTGGTGAAGTAATCACATCTCAAAAAAGCCCTTTGCTATGGCTCAGCCGCCGTAGCAAAGGGCTTTTTTCGTTTTGACAAATAATCCCACCGTTGCCAAGCAGGCGGCAGATATGCTATACTGATGCTGTAAACTTCAAATTGCGGCGGATTCTCCCCGGAAACAAAAATGCAACCGCAGCTTGCTGGACAATCCCGCCGCAATATGGCATACTCTCAGGCAGAAAGAGACCTCGCCGCTTGATAGAAGGGGGATGCGTATGGCCATCATCAAATGTAAGGCTTGCGGTAAGCGATACGATTACCGCAGCAGTGATCTTTGTCCCAATTGCGGCGCGTATAATCGACCGCCCAGCCGCCTGCGTGTGGATTTTGATAAAGAGGGCAACGCGGAGCTGCTGCATGAGCAGGAATTTCTGCGGCAGAGCGAGGCGGGAAAGCAGCGGGAGAAGGTCTGCCATGAACGCAAGGAGTGCCATGAGGATCAGGTGCGCCCCAAGAGCAAAACGCCGCAAAGCAGCCCGCTGAATACCCAGCAGCTGACGGAGAAAATGAAGAAGTTCAGCAACCAGGCCGGGTCGCTGTTCAGCGGAAAGCGAGATGAAAAGAAGGGCGAATCGCAGGTCGGTTTTACCCTCGTGATCGTTATTGTCCTGATACTGCTGCGGGCTTGCATGTCGTCGCTGTGATCGGAAAGGGAGGAAATCATGCCAAATATCAGATGCCAGTCCTGCGGCAAGCGGTACAGCTATCACGAGAGCGACCTGTGCCCTCACTGCGGCGCATATAACCGCCCATCCAGCCGCATGCGGGTAGACTTCGACAAGGACGGCAACGCGGAATTGCTGAACGAGCAGCAGTTTCAGCGGCAGAGTGCCGCCAACCGACAGCGGAAGGACTGCTATGAGCAGCCTGTCCGGCAGGGAAAACCGGCAGCCCTTCACCGCCCAACAGGCGGAAATGCCGCGCTGAGGACCACTGTGCGTGCCATCGTGCTGTCCATCGTGGTGGCAGTGATCATAGGGGTGATTTCTCTGACCTTCATGCGTGTGGAGACGCTGAAACAGCAATGGAACCAACCCGAGGAATTCGCCGAGGAAGTCTCCGGAGACGAGGCCTATATATTCTATTACGATGTGGGCGAACAGTTTGTTGTCAACGGCCAGCCAGTGACGGTGGAAGCAGCTGCGCTGGAAGAAGAAATTCTTTCGGTCACGCTGCAATGGGCATCGCCCGATCCTATGCCAAGACTGTATATCCTTTATGAAAACGGCGGCGTGTTGGAGGACTATCCTTATGCTGTGGAGAATAAGGAAGACGGCGCCTGGCAGTGCGATTACATAGGAGACGACGGGGAGGATGTGGCGGAAGCCTATCTGATATTTACCGATTTCGGCGAAGATCAAGTGCCGTTTTACGAGGTGTGGACGGACATCACAGAGATATTCAGCAGCATGAGCTGATAGACAGGGCAGGGTGCAGACCCTGCCCTGTTCTCTGCCCGGTAGCCTCTGCATATACTTGCCAGAGGTGATGGGATGAAGCGACATTGGATCATCATACTGGCACTGCTGCTGGTGAGCGTCTGTGCCGGTGCGCGGCAGCCGGAGGGTCAAATTACGGAGACTGCCGCAAAGACTGCCGCGGTGCCGGAGGATGAGATCAAATATGTGGCCCTCACATTTGATGACGGCCCTTCGCCGCGCTGCACGCCTCAATTGCTGGATGGTTTGAAAGCGCGTGATGTCCGCGCCACATTCTTCGTGGTGGGCTGTCAGGTGGAGAAGGATCCGGACATTGTGGTGCGCATGGCCGCCGAGGGCCATCAGGTGGGAAACCACTCCTATGACCATAAGGAGCTGGATAAGCTGTCTGTCCGGGAAGCAGCGGAGGACATGGAGAAGAACGATGCCCTGCTGCATCGTCTGCTGGGAGCGGGAGACTACTGGGTGCGTCCGCCCTACGGCCTGCTGTCTGAGTCGGAGCGACAGGCATTAGCCGTACCGGTAATCGGCTGGTCGCTGGACACAGAGGATTGGAAGAGCAAAAATACGGAGAAAATTCTGGATATCCTCTACCGGCAGGTGTCTGACGGAGATATTATTCTGCTGCATGACCGCTATCTCAATTCAGTTTCGGCGGCGCTGCAGGCGATTGACCATCTACAGCAGCAGGGCTACCGCTTTGTCACCGTGTCAGAGCTGTTAGCCCTCCGGGGCATTGAAGCAGCGCCGGGCGTGACCTACCGCTGCGCCAGACAAAGCTGATTGCGAAGATAAAAACGCCCGGCGCAGTTGGCTGCGCCAGGCGTTCTTTTTCAATGAACTTACTTGGAAGCTGCGATCATGCAGTTCAGCACCAGTGTCAGCACGACGAACACGCCGCCCAGCCACTTAGTACTTTTAGCCAGCTTGGCATCCAGAGAACGGGCCTTGCTCTTGGCCATATAGGAATCGGCGATACCGCCGATAGAACCGGACAAACCCTCGCTCTTGCCGGACTGGAACAGAACGATCAGGATCAGCGCCAGTGCGACGATCAACTGCAAAATGGTAACAAAGAAAAGCATACGGAAAACCCTCCAAACGTATTTTCATGCCTGTCCCACCGACAGGCATAGCTATCACAGTAAAACTTATACTACCACAGTCAAGGGGAAAAAGCAAGCGAAAAAACAAAAATATTTTAGAACAAATGTTGCAACCGGCGCAGGAGTGTGGTATACTCAAAATAATAAACCGGAAAGAGGGGACACATATGGCGCAGATGACGAAGATGCAGCAGAAAATCTACGATTACATCGCCCGGACGCTGGAAGAACAGGGGTATCCCCCCTCTGTCCGCGAGATTGGCGAGGCGGTGGGCCTGAAGTCCCCCTCCACGGTTCACTTCCATCTGAAGCATATGGAGGAGCTGGGTGTGATTAACAAATCCGGCCGCAAGGGGCGTGCCATCACGCTGGCTCATCCGCCGGCCCGTGGGGCAGCGCCCGCTGCTTCCCAGTTGCCCTGCGAGGAGGAGCCGCCTACGGGTCGTGTGCCCATTGTGGGAACGGTGGCCGCTGGAACGCCGATTCTGGCACAGGAATGCATCGAGGATTATCTGACCTTTGACACCGGCGGGCGGGACGGTGAGTATTTCGCCCTGCGCGTGCGGGGAGAATCCATGCTTAACGCAGGTATCCTGCCGGGTGATCTGGTGGTGGTGCATCAGCAGCAGGAGGCCCATAACGGTGAGATCATCGTGGCCCTTATCGAGGATGAAGCCACCGTCAAGCGCTTGCGCCGCAGGGATGGGCAGGTGTGGCTCATGCCGGAAAACGACGATTACAGTCCCATCGATGGGCGCAATGCCACCATATTGGGAAAGGTCAGCGCCGTAATCCGCACCTATCGCTAGACACCCGCTATTTTGTGCGGCAAGCGATTCCTCATCTTTATACTGTCCAGGCAGCGGCAAATGCCGCTGCCTGCTTTTTTCCGCCGCATATTGCTCTTACACATAAACAGGGCAACAGCGAAAATGAAATAGCAACCATATATGAAATATAATACCTGCGTGAGACAGTATATATTATATAAAGTTGCTTCCCCCATATTTCGGCAAAATAATAGGGAAGCAAATGAAAAATTTGTCGTATTAGACAAAATTTGAAAGTAAAATATGTGATAAAAGATAAATCAAGGGATATAGCCAAAAAAAGAATTGCAAATACGCAGTTTTACAAGTATATTATAACGTGTGCAAATGTATTTTGTATACAATCTGAAAAAAACAGAAAGCTTTCCCCATCCTCTGCCACGTGAGAGGGGACAGTGCCGAAAGTCCTTTTTGGAGTGGACGGCGTAATTTGTCAAGCACCACAATTGTGTTTGAAAATAGAACAAAAATAGGAGGTACCACATGAAAAAGATTCTTGCGATTCTCTTGGTTCTGCTTATGATGCTCACGCTGGTTGGCTGCGGTGGCGGCGGCAGCAACGGCGGTGACAGCAGCGGCGGCGATGCCGCTTCCGGCGATCCGATCAAAGTCGGCCTGTTTGGCCCCATGTCCGGCACAAATGCGGCGGTGGGTCTGTCCCAGCAGGAGGGCGTCATGATGGCCGTGAAGGAGATCAATGCTGCCGGCGGTATTGAAGGACGTCCGATTGAGGTCATCAGTGAAGATGATGAGAATGATGCAACAACGGCGGTCTCTGTGGTCAATAAGCTGATCAACAACAATGGGGTTGTGGCGGTGATCGGCTCTGTCAACAGCTCCGTTACGCTGGGTGCTCTGGAGGTAACGCAGGACGAGCAGATTCCCCACCTGACGGCGATTTCCTCCGGTGCCGCGATTACCACCAGCGGATATCAGTATGTGGTTCGTGTTCAGGCCAGCGACCTGCTGCAGGCCGGCGCGGTGGTGAACTACGCCATCAACGCAGGCTATGAGAAGATCGGCCTGATGTATCAGAATGACGACTACGGCGGAGGCGCCCGCGATGTGATCTTGCAGATCATGAAGGACAAGGGCATGAAGCTGGCCGCGGACGAAGCGTTTGAGGCATCGGCCGCCGATGTGACGCCGCAGCTGCAAAATATTAAGGCCGCCGGCTGCGACTGCCTGATTATGTGGTGCATGTATGCATCGGGCGCTACCATTGCCAACCAGGCTGCCGAGCTGGGAATGGGTGATCTGCCCCTGATGGGTGGCGGCGGTTTGACCAATGCAAAGCTGTATGAGCTGGGCGGCGAAAATGTGGTCGGTGTGGTCAACAGCCAGACCTTCTTGGCCGGTGCCGATGCGGTTAACGATTTTTCTGCCGCATTTATTGAGAATTTTGAGGCGGAGTACCATGATATGGCTGACTCCAATAACGCCATGTCCTACGATGCCATGTATGTTTTGGCGGAAGGCCTCCGTTACAGTCTGAAGACCTATGGTGAGCTGACGAGCGACGGCATCATGGAGGGTATGAAGAAAATTGAAAATATGGATCTTGCCACCGGCAATATCACCGTGGATGAAAACGGCGATGCTGTCCGTCAGGAGATCCTGATGGTGGAGCTGACCGAGGGCGGCGGCTACCAGCTGGCAAAGTGATTTCATGCTGTCAGCCAATAGGAGCGGGGTCTGCGGCCCCGCTCCTGCTCAAATACGAAATATCTCGTCAGCCATAGAAGCAGTTCTGTGAATTGGCGATTAGGAGGAGAAATACATGACATTTTTTCTGCAACAGCTGGTTCAGGGTCTGGCGCTGGGCAGTATTTACGGCTTGATCGCCATCGGATATGTTCTGATCTATAACACATGGGGCGTGCTCAATTTTGCCCAGGGCGATATGGTAATGGTCGGTGCGTTCACTGCGCTGATCGCGTATACATATATCGGCCTTCCCATGTGGCTGGCGATTCCCACTGCGGTGCTGATGTGCATCGTAATCGGTTATCTTATCGAGCTGTGCGCATTCCGCCCGCTGATCAACGCAGAAAACCAGCGGCGCCTGATTGCCACGATCGGCGTGGGTATTTTTCTACGCAACCTGATTCAAATCATCTTCGGCGCGGATGCGTTTGCTTTTCCCAGCATCTTTGGCAATAAGGCCATCGATATCGGCGGGCTGATGATTGTGCCGCAGGACATCTGGAATACGGTCATCGGTATTTTGCTGGTGGTTCTGCTGATGCTTTTCCTGAAAAAGACCCGCATTGGCAAAGCGATGCGCGCCACGGCGCAGGATCGTGAAGCTGCCCGCCTGATGGGCGTCAATGTCCGCCAGTGCATGTCCCTGACCTTTGTGCTGTCCTCTGCCATTGGCGGTTTTGCCGGGATTCTTCTGTCCCCTAAATATTTTGTGATTGCCTCTCTGGGACTCACATTTGGCAATAAGGGCTTTGCTGCGGCCCTGTTTGGCGGCATTGCCTCCAATGCCGGCTCCATGGTGGGCGGCATCACACTGGGAATTCTGGAGTCCCTGGCTGCTACCTACGGCTCCTCCACGTGGCAGACGGCGATTGCGTTCCTGATCCTCTTCCTGACCCTGATCGTAAAGCCCTCCGGTATCATGGGCAAGAAGGATATCCGAAAGGTCTGAGAGGTGAACGATTGTGGAAATGAAAAATAATCTGAATCTTGCGCAGAAGATCTATAAGCGCACCAGAATCTGGATCATTTTGGCGCTGGCAGTTCTCCTGCCTTTCACCGGCGTCAACAATTATATTCTGCATATGGCGAATATCTCCATGATGTTTGCCATACTGACCATTAGCTTGAATGTTCTGTCCGGTTTTACCGGGCTGATGTCCGTGGGACATATTGCTTTCTTCGGGATCGGCGCCTATACCGCCGCGATCCTGACAACAAAACTGGGAATGCCCATTCTGTTGGGCTTTATCGGTGCCGGTGTGATTTCCGCGCTGTTCAGCCTGCTGCTGGGCCTGCCGACGCTGCGCTTAAAGGGTATGTATTTCTCTGTTGCGACCATGGCCTTTGGCGAGATCATTTACCAGTGCATTAAAAATATGGAGTGGCTCACCGGCGGCACCAAGGGCATTACCAAGATCCCCGCCATTGAAATCTTCGGCGTTTCCTTCAAAAGCTATAACCGGTTCTATTACCTGATGCTGATCGGCTTGGTACTGACCGTTGTGCTGACCTACAATCTGCTTCATTCCCGGTCCGGCCGCGCCATGTTGGCCATCCGCGCCAATGACATTGCCGCCGAGGCGATGGGCGTCAATGTTGTGACCTACAAGCTGGTAGCCTTCATGGTTTCTGCCTTCTTCGCAGGAATCGCCGGCGCATTTTACGCCCATGAAATGCGCTACATCAGCCCCGAAACCTTTGCCAGCGTGGAGTCAGCCTCGCTGCTTGCCATGATGGTGGTGGGCGGCATCGGCTCTATTCCGGGCGCCATTCTCGGCGGCATTGCCCTGACGATCCTGCCCGAAGCAATGCGCTTTATCGGCGAGTTCCGGCTGGTGCTGTACGGCGCGGCGGTGGTGGCGATCATTATCTTTGCGCCAAAGGGCCTGGGCGGACTGGTGGACTGGGTGGACGGCGTGCTGTCCGGAACCATCAAGCTTGGTAAAAAAAGGAAGGCAGAGACGGCGAATGAGGAGGCGCAGGTATGAGCTGTATTTTGGAAACCCGGGATATCGGTATCCAGTTCGGCGGCCTGAAAGCTGTCGATAATGTGGATTTCAAAGCGGAAGAAGGGGAGATCACGGCACTGATCGGGCCGAACGGTGCCGGAAAGACCACCCTTTTCAACCTGATTGCCGGCTTCTACCAGCCCACCTCCGGCAAGGTATATTTCAAAGGGCAGGATATCACCTCCCTCAAGCCCTACCAGCGCACCCGCATCGGCTTGGCGCGCACGTTCCAGAACATCAATCTTTTCAAGGATATGTCCGTGATGGATAATGCGCTGGTGGGTCAGCACTGCCGCATGACCTACGATCCCATTACCGCAATGCTCTCTCTTCCGGGAAAGCGCAAGCAGGAGAAGCAGTCCCGCGAAGAAATCATGAAAATCCTGGATTTTATGGGCTTGGCAAATGTAGCCAATGAAAAAGCGGGCAGCCTTTCCTATGGTATGCAAAAGAATCTGGAGATTGCCCGCGCCATGGCCACAAAGCCCGAGCTGCTGCTGTTGGATGAGCCGGCTTCCGGCCTGAACACGCAAGAGCTGGATCAACTGTCACAGCGCGTGCTGCGGATGCGTGACATGGGCATCACGGTGGTGCTGATCGAGCATAAGATGGACGTTGTCATGAACATCTCTCATAAAATCATGGTGCTCAACTTCGGAGAATGTATCGCCTTTGGAACACCGGAAGAGATCAGCGCCGACCAGCAGGTGATCGAAGCATATCTGGGCAAGGAGGATGAGGAAGATGCTTGAACTGCGGAATGTGCATGTCAGCTACGGCAGTATTGAGGTTCTGCATGGCATAAATATCCATGTGGAGAAAAACGAGATCGTTACGATTATTGGCGCCAATGGCGCCGGCAAGAGCACGACGCTCAAGGCAATTTCCGGCATGATTCCCAAGCAGAAGGGCAGCTCCATCATCTATAATGGCGCTCAACTTACGGCGCTTAATGCCGAGCAGGTTGTGTCCAAGGGCCTTTCGTTGGTGCCGGAGGGCCGGCGGATATTTCCGGAAATGACGGTTACGGAGAATCTGGAGATGGGGGCATATCTGCGTCACAAGGATAAGCCCGGGATCCACAAGAGCATGCATGAGGTGTTTGAGCTGTTTCCGCGCCTTGAGGAGCGGAAAAAGCAGCTGGGCAAAACGCTGTCCGGCGGCGAGCAGCAGATGCTGGCTGTGGCGCGCGCGCTGATGGCAAAGCCGGATCTGATCATGCTGGATGAACCCTCGACCGGCTTGGCGCCGTTGGTCATCAAGGGCATTTTCGATATTATAAAAAGCGTACGCGACAGCGGTACCACCGTGCTGCTGGTGGAGCAAAACGCCAAGATGGCCCTGAGCATTGCCGACCGTGGTTATGTGCTGAAAAACGGCCGTATTGTGATGGAGGATACCGGCCGAAATCTTTTGAACAATGACGACGTGCGCAAGGCGTATCTGGGTGAAAAGAGTAACGGCTAAAAAAGTGAAGGGCGGATATGTTACCATGTCCGCTTTTCTTTTTCTCACGCGCAGCGGACGTATCCGCTGTACGCCGCCGAAAAGGAGAACACAATGTATCAAAGAGCAACAGTTGTTCGAAACGAACAGGTAATTCCCGGCTACATGCGCATGGAAGTCCGCGCCGCCGAGATGGCTGCTGCGGCGCAGCCGGGCCAATTCATGATGCTCCGGGCGTGGGAGGGCCATGTGCCCTTTCTTCCGCGCCCTATCAGCATCAATTATGCAGACCCCGCTGCCGGTACACTCACTTTTCTCTATAAGGTGACAGGGGAGGGAACAGAACGTATGGCAGCCCTCCGCGCTGGTGACGGCATACAGGCGCTTGGCCCTCTGGGACACGGCTTCCCACTGCCTGATGCTCAAGGAGCGCTTGCCTTGATCGGACGCGGTATCGG
Organism: uncultured Oscillospiraceae bacterium; assembly: GCA_934561335.1. The sequence goes on along the minus strand of CAKTGD010000025.1, from coordinate 4,750 downwards.
CATTGCGCCGCTGCGCCTTCTGGCCGGCTGGGGGCTGGCGCGGGGCCATCAGATATATGCCTATCTCAGCGCGCAAAGTACACAGATGCTTTTCGACAGTGAGGAGCTGACGGCGATGGGCGCCATCGTCCGCGCCAGTGCAGATGACAGGCATCGCGTGACAGATCTTTTTGCGCAGGATTTGAAAGACCATATTTTTGCCGCCGCCTATTCCTGCGGCTCACAGCGGCTGATGCAGGAGATGCATGCGCTGGGACGCCGGTATGGCTTTCCCACCTATGTGTCGCTGGAGGAGCATATGGCCTGCGGTGTCGGCGCCTGCAAGGGATGCGTCTGTGAAACCCATGACAGGCAGGGACGCAGGCAATATGAAACGGTTTGCCATTGCGGCCCGGTATTTCCGACAGAAAGGATCGTATAAGCCATGGCGAATCTGAACGTAGATCTTGGCGGGATGAAGATGAAGAACCCGGTAATGCCGGGATCCGGCACATATGATTATTTTGACTGCAATGCCAATGTATTTCCCGTGAGTGAGTTGGGCGCGGTGATGATCAAGAGCGTCCACCGCCTGCCGCGCGAGGGTAACTGCGGCCCGCGCATTACCGAGGTGCTGGGCGGAATGATCAATGCCGTGGGCATTCCCTCCGTGGGAATAGAGCGTTTCGTGGCGGAGCAGCTGCCCCAATTTGGGGATATGGGCACCAATGTAGTGCTAAGCCTTTCCGGCAGCGAGCCGCGCCATTATTTCGAGTCGCTGGAAATCCTTGATAATGATCCCCGCATCAACGCCGTTGAATTAAATCTCTCCTGTCCCAATGTGGGCAGCGGCCTTCCTTTTTCAGCCGATCCCCACTCCGTTGCCGAGCTGGTGTCCGGCGCCCGACGCTGTACCAAATTGCCGCTTTATATCAAGCTCAGCCCTAATATCGCCGATATACGCGCTACAGCGCTGGCTTCGGAAGACAGCGGTGCGGATGCCGTTACGATTTCCAACACATTTCGCGCCATGAAGATAGATATCGACCGGGGCAGACCTGTGTTGGGGAATATTTCCGGCGGCATTTCCGGCCCGGCGATCAAGCCGCTGAATATGTTTCTGGTTTATCAGGCAGCGCCTGTGCTGCATATTCCCATAATCGCCAGCGGTGGGATTGCCACATGGCAGGATGCCGTGGAATATATCATGGCGGGCGCCACCGCGCTTGAGGTGGGCTGCATAAGCTTTGTGGATCCTATGGCCATGCCGAAGATCATCCGCGGGCTGAACGAATTCATGGATCAACGCGGCTTTAAAAACCTGCATGAGCTGCGGGGACTTGCCCACCGTACAGATTGACCCCCTTTTCGTTATAAAAAAATAAGCGGCACAGTGATTCTTCACTGTGCCGCCTCTCTTTTACGATTCCGGCGTTTTCTCATCTGTCCAATGCACCACCCAATGGGTCAGCCCGTAAAACGGGTCGGCAGCGGTAGGGGTGACCCCCTCCACCGCGTCGTAGGGCAGCAGCACCGAGGTACGCTTGAAGCAGATGGGTACGATCGGCATCTGCGCCTGCAAGCGGCCGCAGAGCGCCTCCATCGCCGCGGCGCGGTGCGTGTCGTCGGCGCTGCGGCAGGCCGCCAGCTGCGTATCGGTCGTGGGATCCGCCCAACCTCCGTAGTTCAGGCTGCCGCCGGTTGCCAGCAGCGGCGAAACATCCCAATCGGCCGTCAGCTTGCATTCACCGTAGTAGAGGTCAAAACGGCCATCCTCCAGCGCGGACAGGTATGCCTCCCACGGCAGGGCATTTACCGTCACCTCCAGGTCATATTGGCTCAGCGATTGGGCGATCTCCTGCGCCGCCGCTACCTTAAAGCTGTTCTCGCTGTTTACCAGCAGCGTCAGGTGATAGATATCCTTGCCGTCGGCCATATCCAGCTCTGCCATAGCGGCGGCACAGTCGTCCGCCGTATAGGTATGCTCCAGCGCCGTAGGATACAGGCTGCTGGCGGGATGGACCGGGAACTGGGTGGCCGCTCCGTGTCCCACCAGATAGGCGCTGACGATAGCGCTGCGGTCCACCGCCATGCCCACTGCCAGACGCATGGCCTCATCCTGAAACAGCCTGCGGTTCATATTGAACCCCAGAAACTGGAAAATAGTGGTATCCGCGTCAGTGGAGCTGCCGCTGGTGGAGGCCACGTCCCCGGCTGTCCCGGTCAGGTCACAGGCCAGCAAATGCACATCATGGGAGGAAAAGGCGTAAGCGGCCGCCTCCTCACTCTTGCACGCCAGCAGCCCGATCTCCTGAAAGGGCAGTGTTCCTGCGCCCTGCCAATAGGTGTTGGGAAGCAGCGTGCTGCTGTCGGCCGCCTTGACATAGGGGCCGCTGCCGGTGGGGAAGGCGGCGCTTTCCGTACCGGCCTTTACGATGGGAATGTCCAGCAGCGCCGCAAAGCCTTGCCGATCCTGCGCCAGACGGATCTGCACGGTGGCGCTGTCCACGGCGCGGATATCCGTTACATCGGCCAGCCGAGCGGCATAGCGGGGCGACTGCCGCGCCCGGAGCAGTGTGGCGGCCACATCCTGCGCCGTCACGATGCTGCCGTCGCTGAAGTGCAGGCCGCCGCGCAGCGTAACGATATAGGTGAAGCTGACCGGGTCGTAGCTATCGCGCAGGGCCAGCACCGCCTCCGGCTTGAAATCAGGCGTCAGCCGGTACAGCGGCTCATACAGCAGCGCGCTGAGCGTCAGCTGCATTCCGTCGCGGCATGTGATGGGATCTGCGGTCTCATTGCTGCGGTAGGGCAGGACAAAGGCCGTCAGAGCCGGATCGTCCTCCTCCTGCGGCTGGTAGTATTGCTGCAATTCACTCAGCGGGTCATTGATATAGTCTGCCTCGTCCCAGCTTGTGCAGCCGCACAATCCCACCGCCAGCAGCGCCAGCAGCAGCGCAATACATTTCTTCATTGCCTTATTCCTCCAGCGAGATCATGGCTGCCTGACTGCCCCGGGCGTTGCCCATCTTCCGATGGCTCCAGTAAAGGGTGGGCACACACGCGGTGCAGGCGGGGCAGATGTCCGTCTGCGTCACGCCTGCCCTGCGCAGCCACAGGGCATTGATCCCCTTCAGGTCGATGTGATATTTTCGCCCGTCCCATGTGATATACGGCTGCACCGCGTTGCCCAGTGCGGCAGTGAGGGCCTCCGGCACATCCGCGTCTGTTTCAAAGCAGCACTGGCCGATGGCCGGGCCGATGGCGGCGCGGATGTTGGCCGCATCGCAGCCGAACAGCCGCACCATCTCCCGTACCGTCTTGGCGGCGATGCCCAGCGCCGTGCCCCGCCATCCGGCATGGCACGCGCCAATGGCGCCCCTGACGGGATCGTGGAGCAGGACAACGTTGCAGTCCGCGGAGAAAACCACCAGCGGCAGATGGGGAACGTCGGTCACCATGCCGTCCACCGAGGCGTAGTCCCGCTCCCGCCACAGGCCCTTTCCCGCGTCCGCCTCCGTTACATGGCGCACCTCATCCTCGTGAATCTGCTTGGACAGGACAACGCGCCGCGGATCGGTGCCCACAGCGGCGCAGAAGCGGCCATAATTTTCCCGGACGGTTTCCATATGATCCCCCCGGCCAACCCCCAGGTTCAGGCTGTCCCACGGCGCGGGGGAAACGCCGCCGAGGCGGGTGGAAAAGCCATGGCAAACGCCGCGCAGGGTGTCGGCGGTCAGGTAGGTGATGCCGTTTTTGGTGTTGGTGTGGAACATAGTACCTCCTTGGACACATTTTGCGCCTTGGCGTAAAAGCCTCGCAGAGTTCGCCGCCCGCAGGCGGCGAATCATTTTGATTGTTTTTCACCGCGGCGTGTACGCGGTGAAAAACACTTTGCGCGTAGAGAGTGTTCCTCCACGTGCATGCACGTGGAGGAGCGCGGGTCGGAGCGAATTTTTATTGGCAAAAAAAGCAATCGCTTTTTTGCCGGTTTAACTTCGGGCGGCGGCATTTGCCGCCGCCCGGTTTGGGTCATATCAGGAGTGGTACTCCTTGCAGTCGCACTTCTTCCACTTTAACCCGCTGCCGCAGGGGCACGGGTCATTGCGGCCGATCTTGATCACCTTCTTGGGCTGCTTCTTCACGGTTCCGTCGCCGCCCACATTTTCGGTCATACCCTTGGCCACGCGCTCGCGCTTGATTGTCTCGTTGTGCTGGATGCGGACGCTGTACAGCCGCCGCACCGTCTCCTCCTGGATTGCCGAAATCATCTCCTCGAACATCTCCAGGCTCTCCTTCTTATAGGCGATTACAGGATCAGTCTGAGCATAGGCCCGCAGGCGGATACCCTGCCGCAGATCATCCATCGCATCGATGTGCTCCATCCAGTATTCGTCTACCACACGCAGCAGGACGACGCGCTCCACCTCGCGCATGATGGGCGGAGTGAACTCCTGCTCCTTCTTCTCATAGAAGTCGGTAGCCGCTGCAATAAACCGCTCAGACAGCGTCTCCGCCGTCAGGGAGGGCAGCTCCTCCTCCGTGATCTTCACGGCGTACTTGGGGAAGTAGATGCCTTCCACATTCCGCAGCAGCTCCTTGCACTCTGCGGCGTCCAGATGGGTCTTTTCCAGGAAGGCGGCGCCGACCAGATTGGAGATGGAAGTGGACATCATGCCCATGATGGTCTGCTTTACATCCATGCCGTCCAGCACCTGCTTGCGCTGGCCGTAGATGATCTCGCGCTGCTTGTTCATCACGTCGTCGTACT
>CAKTGD010000024.1 GCA_934561335.1 uncultured Oscillospiraceae bacterium | reverse complement strand
GACGACGATGAGGAGATCGTGCTGCTGGAAAACGATGAGGTGGACTTGGGCGAAGTGGCTCGCACTGCGTTTATCCTTGAGATGGACACGAAAACCCTCTGCTCTCCCGATTGTAAGGGCCTGTGCCCCGGCTGCGGCGTTAACCTGAACCATGAGGCATGCCGCTGCAAAAAGGCGGTAGATCCGCGGCTTGCAAAGCTGGCACAGCTTTTGGAAGATCGGTAAGCGGAAGCTGAACTATTATACTACTGCTCACGGCAGTTAAAAGACCAAGGAGGTGTCAACATGGCAGTCCCTAAGGGAAAAGTATCGAAGCAAAGACGCAATAAGAGACGCAGCTCCGTTTGGAAGCTGGCGACTCCCGGTCTGGTGGCATGCCCCAAGTGTGGTGCGCTGCATCTGCCTCACAGAATGTGCCCGGAATGCGGTACCTACAATGGCCGTCAGGTCAAGGAGATCAAGTCCGTGGCCGCTGGCAAGTAAGTCATCGACGTGTGTCCTTGTTAGGAGGGAAGAGCTATCTTCCCTCCTTACTTTTTTGCTTTTAACAGATTTTTTGCTTTATATCTTGCGTATAGAGGGAAAAATCGCTATAATGATTAAGTTACTATGCGGCCATGCGCCATTTTACAGGAGAGCTTTCACCATGAGTACCGTCATCACATCCATAGACCCTCATTCCCCGGCGGAAAAGGCCGGGATCACCGTGGGGGAGCAGCTGCTGGAGATCAACGGCCACAAGATCGTGGACGTGCTGGACTACCGGTTTTACGGCTATGATCCCAAAACGGTGCTGCGTCTGCGCCGGGATGACCATGTGCGCACGGTTACCATCCGAAAGCCGGAGGGGCAGGATCTGGGATTGAATTTTCAGACCTATCTGATGGACGAGATGCACCAGTGTGCCAACCACTGCCTGTTCTGCTTTGTGGATCAGATGCCGCCCCATATGCGCCCGTCCCTATATATCAAGGACGATGATGAGCGCCTGAGCTTTCTGCTGGGCAACTATACCACGCTGACCAACCTTTCCGAGCGGGAGGCACAGCGGATCATTGATCTGCACATCAGCCCCATCAACGTCTCGGTTCATGCCACGGACCCGCAGCTGCACTGTACGCTGCTGGGCAATAAGGATGCCGAGCGGTCGCTGGAATATATCAAGGCATTCTGCAAAGCCGGGATCGTGATGAACGGCCAGATCGTGATCTGTCCGGGATGGAATGACGGCGAGCAGCTGCGGCGTACACTGCGGGATCTGACGGAATGGCAGTTTTCCAGCTGCTCACTGGTACCGGTCGGTATCACCAAGTATCGGAAGGGACTGGCCAAGCTGACCCCGGTGGACAGCGCGTGTGCCCGGCAGATCATTGCCGATGCCGAAGCCTTCGGACAGGAAAACCTGCGCCGTTTCGGGACGCGCCGCTTTTTCTGTGCGGATGAGCTGTTTTTGCGGGCCAGAATGGAGCTTCCCGGCGAGGATTACTATGAGGGCTATCGCCAGCTGGAAAACGGCGTGGGTATGCTGCGTCTGCTGGAACAGGAATTCCTCGGCGCTATGCGCATGGAGGATCCCGGCGCTTCGCCCGGCCCCATTACCATCGCCACGGGCACTGCCGCCGCCCCCTTTTTGCAGGAGCTGATGGACAGGGCAATGGCTTATTTCCCGCGGTTGGACGCACGGGTCCATGCGGTGAAAAACGATTTCTTCGGCCATACGATCGATGTGGCCGGTTTGCTGACGGGGCAGGATATCGCCGCGCAGCTGAAGGGCAGAGTGGACGGACGGCGGGTGCTGCTGCCGGTGCACATGCTGCGCCACGGAGAAACGGTGTTTTTGGACGATTACACGGTGGACAGGCTGTCGCAGGAGCTGGGCAGCCCGGTGCGGATCGTGGGGGCTGACGGCGGCGAGCTGCTGGACGCTATTTTGGAAACGGAGGGATAAGACAATGGCAAAACCCTTGATTGCAATCGTAGGACGGCCCAATGTGGGCAAGTCCATGCTGTTTAATAAGCTGATCGGGCGGCGGCTGAGTATCGTGGAGGATACGCCCGGCGTGACGCGCGACCGTATTTACGGCGAGAGCGAGTGGCTGGGCCGCAAGTTCCGGCTGGTGGATACCGGCGGTATTGAACCGAGCACCGACAACCAGATCCTCTCTTTCATGCGCGAACAGGCCCAGATCGCCATTGATAATGCCACGGTCATCATTTTTGTCACCGATATCAAAACCGGTATGACCGCCGCCGATCAGGAGGTGGCGGGAATGCTGCAGCGCAGCAGAAAGCCGATCGTGCTGGCGGTCAATAAAATGGACGCCACAGGTACGGTGGACCCCGATTTCTATGAGTTTTACAATCTGGGTCTGGGAGACCCGGTCGCGGTGTCGGCTGTGCACGGACACGGCACCGGCGATTTGCTGGATGAGTGCCTGAAGTACTTTCCGCCCGAGGAGGACGAGGAGGATACGTCCGATGTGATTCAGGTGGCCATCATCGGCAAGCCCAATGTGGGCAAGTCCAGCCTGACCAACAAGATTCTGGGTGAGCAGCGGGTGATCGTCAGCAATGTGGCGGGCACCACCCGTGACGCAATCGACAGCTATTTTGAGAATGGGCAGGGCAAGTATAATTTTATCGATACCGCCGGTATGCGGAAAAAGTCCAAGGTGGATGACAATATTGAGAAATACAGCGTTCTGCGGGCCACCATGGCGATTGAGCGCAGCGATGTGTGCCTCATTATGATCGACGCCAACGATGGCGTGACCGAACAGGACACCAAGGTGGCAGGACTTGCCCATGAGGCGGGAAAGGCCTGCATCATCGTGGTCAACAAGTGGGATGCGGTGGAAAAGGACGACAAGACCATGGATCGTATGCGCGAGAATGTGCGCCGCGACCTCAGCTTTATGCCCTATGCGCCCATTGTATTTATCTCCGCCCTGACAGGACAGCGGGTGAACCGGCTGTTTGAACTGATTAACTATGTCAACGATCAGGCGTCCATGCGGATTACCACCGGTATGCTCAACAGCGTACTGGCTGATGCACAGACCCGCGTGCAGCCGCCGACGGACAAGGGCCGCCGCCTGAAAATCTACTATATGACGCAGGTGGGGATCAAGCCGCCCCATTTTGTGGTGTTCTGCAACGATAAGAAGCTGTTCCATTTCTCCTACCGGCGGTATCTGGAGAACCAGATCCGCAGCGTATTCGGCCTGGAGGGAACGCCCATTATCATGACCATCCGGCAGAAGGGAGAGGATGAGGGCTGATGAGCATCGTATTTTGCGTGGCGCTGACGCTGCTGGTGTCTTATTTGCTGGGCTGCTTTAACGGTGCAGTGGTGATCTCACATTTTATCATCAAGGATGATGTGCGCACCCACGGCAGCGGCAATGCGGGCCTGACCAATTTTTACCGCACCTATGGCGCGAAGTATGCGCTGGGTGTGATTGCCTGCGACATGGGAAAGACGGTGGTGGCGGGCCTTATCGGCGGCTATCTGTTTTATTTTGTGTGCCGCGATTGGACGCTGGGCCTGCTGCTGGCCGGGATCGGCTGTGAGCTGGGGCATATGTTTCCCGCTTTTTATGGATTCAAGGGCGGAAAGGGCATCCTGTGCGGCGGCACGCTGGCGTGGATGCTGGGCTGGAAGGTGGGCCTGACTGCCTGGGGGCTGTTTGCGGTGCTGTGGCTGCTGAGTAAGTATGTATCCCTTGGCTCCGTGTTCGCAGGTGTGAGCCTGACCGTTTCCGTATTTTTGTTCTATGGCCACAACTGGCTGTATACGGTGCTGGCTTTTATGATCTCTGCGCTGGTGGTCTGGTGTCATCGGGAGAATATTAACCGCTTAATTCACGGAACGGAGCGAAAATTCCAATGGCATTCCGGCCCGCCGAAAGAAAACTAATGATGACCTTATGGGGAGAAAGGATTATTCACAATGAAGCACAATCAAGTCCGTCAGGTGGTATTTCCCATTCTGGCTGCGTTTATCTGGGGTACGGCGTTTGTGGCGCAGGACATGTGCGCCGATGCAATCGGAACGTTTGCGTTTAATGCTGCGCGCTACTTTATCGCGGTGCTGACGCTGCTGGTGGTTATTTTCATCAGCGACAAGCTGAAGAAAGACAAACCCAGTCTGACAGCGATTCAGCGCAAGGCTGCCAACAAAAGACTGTGGCTGGGCGGCCTGTGCTGCGGCGCGGCGCTGGCCATCGCCTCCAACTTCCAGCAGGCGGGTCTTGTGGCCGGTACCGAGGCCGGCAAGGCGGGCTTTATCACGGCGCTGTATGTGGTGCTGGTGCCGGTGTTCGGCCTGTTTTTCAAGCGGAAGGTGAATTTGCCCACTTGGATCGCCGTGGTATGCAGCGTTGTGGCGCTGTATCTGTTGTGCATCAAGGGCGACTTTTCGCTGGCTCCCGGCGATTTCCTGGTTTTGATGTGTGCCGTGTGCTTTGCGGTACATATTCTGGTGATTGATTATTTCACCGGATTCTGCGACGGTGTGAAGCTCAGCTGCCTGCAATTCCTGTTTGCGGGAACCATCTCGGCGGTCTGCATGTTTATTTTTGAGACGGTGGACTTTGCCGCCATTCTCTCCTGCATTCTGCCGCTGCTGTATGTGGGCGTGTTTTCCTGCGGCGTAGGCTATACCTTGCAGATTCTGGCGCAGAAGGATTCCAACCCCACGGTGGTCACCATCCTGCTGAGTCTGGAGAGCGTATTCGCGGTGATTGCCGGGGTGATTATCCTGCACCAGCAGATGACCGTCCGCGAGTACATTGGCTGCGCGGTGATGTTTGCCGCGGTAATTCTGGCGCAGATCCAGTTCCCTGAAAAGGCAAAGGTCTGAGGCGGCATTTCCGAGAGTGGGCGGTATCTGACGATCATCGCCTTTGGAAAGACGGCCCATAGAATGAGAAAAACGATCCGATCAGGTTTGATCGGATCGTTTTTATATCCTGAAAACTGCGGCAGGGGTATTTGCATGGCTCAGTCCAGCAGCCAGCAGGTCACGTTGCGGCGGCCCCATACCACACAGTCGGCATATGTGGGGAACCATAGGTCCACAACGTTGCCCTTCATGCCGCCGGTGTCCTCGACCTGACCGATGCCGTAAACCTTGCCGCCGCCCACGCTCTGAATGAACATGCGGGAGTGATAGGGGAAGGTTTTGGGGTCAGCGGCAATGATGCCCAGACCAACGGCGTGGCCGGTGGAGGTGGTAAAGGCAGCGCCCTTTTCGCCGCCGCTGTAATAGGCGGTGGAGTTACAGATGACCTTGTCATGATACGTCATACTGTATCCGGACTGGAACACCAGATAACCGCCGCTGGAGCCGCCGCCATAGGGCACGTCCCGGGCGATACGGTCATCCCGCTCCACCTCCTTGACAAGGCGGCCATAGACGATGATCTGCGCCTTGGCCGTGCTGTCACTGCGATCTACCAACACGGTGTTGACCATTTCACCGCTGCGGTATACATCGTCATAGGTGTCGGTGGTGGTGCCGGGTACGCCTTCTTGCAGGATCACATGCTCGCCATAGGGCAGAAGGTAATCGTAAAGAACCTTGGTCTTGTAGGTGTCCACCGAGGTCTCCCGGCGGCGGCAGCGCAGCTCGTCGCTGATGTGGATCAGCAGCTTCAGCCCTGTATCGTTGACGCCGATCATCTCGTCTGCGGCAACGCGGATATCAAGGCGCTTGAGAAGATTCTGCACCGTTTCATGATAGGCCTCCGCCGTCATGATCTGGTCACCGTGGCGGATGACCACCGTCTGACCCTCGGTAAGAATGATCTGGGCGTCGCCTCCCTGTTCGTCACGGATGCGCAAAAGGTCGCTATCATAGGTGAAATCGGGATAGCCATCCACCAGAGCGGTGGAATCTTCCGTGACGACCAGATAGGTATAGGTTTTTACGGTGGTGTCGGACAGGCACCAGGGGAGGAAGAGCAGGAGCGTCAGCACCAGCCCGGTAAGCCAACGCATCCAGACATGCGCTTTCAGCTTGGTGAAAAAGCGGCGCAGGAACTGATACTGAGGCAGCTCCCAGACCGCCCTTTTGGTGCGCTGCCACCATGCCCGGGCGGAACGCACCATGCGGGTGTTGAGAAACCACGCCCACAGGATGCGGCCCAGCATCACAAATACGTCGCCAAGACGCCACCAGAATACGCGGAAAGCCCGCCGGAGTGCCCGTATCTCCTCGGTTTGGCCAAGGGTGTTCCAGCCGTCCCGCACATAGCGCCAGGCAAACTTGATGTTGGGCAGAAGTTGTTGTATACGTTCTTTCATAATACCTCGATGATATCCACATGGCCGATGCGGTAAACCGCGAAGAACGGCAAAGTGGAAAAATACGCCACAAAGTATACCAGTTTCCTGAAATTTTGTCAAGTTTGCCCCAGAGAAGCAAAAAAGCCGCCTGATTTTGGCGGCTTTTTCCATATGAGACGACGGGCGCGGATGCGCCGACGCAAACGGCGGCGGAGGGACATCAGGTCTGGGGTGGCGGAGACTCCTGCTCGGCGCGGGCGATGGCAGCTTCGCGGCGATGCACGGTGCGGCGCAGCTCCTCATAGATTACTGCGCAGACCGGAACGCCCAACAGCATACCCACAATGCCGCCCAGTCCGCTGCCTATTATGACGGCGAAGAACACCCAGATGCCCGGCAGGCCAACGGATTTTCCCACAACATGGGGGTAGATGAGGTTGCCCTCGATCTGCTGGAGGATGATGAGAAAGACCACAAACCAGACGGCCTTCATCAGGGATACGGGCAGGATCAGCAGTGCGCCCACAATGGCGCCGATCCACGCGCCCAGCACGGGAATGAGGGCGGTACAGCCGATCAGCACGGCGATGACGGAGGCATAGGGCAGACGAAAGATCAGCATGCCCAGCAGCACCAGCGTGCCAAGAATGAAGGCCTCAAGGATCTGGCCGGTGACAAACTGGGAGAAGGTACGGCAGACGCGGCTGAGAAAGGCCAGAAACGCCGTTACCCGCTTTGCGGGGAAGGTGACATACAGCAGCTTTTTCAGCTGCCGGGCCAGCGTTTCCTTCTGCGATAGAACGTATACGGAAAAAACAACGCCCATCAGGAGGCTGAATACTGCGGAAAACACGGACGTGGTCAGTCCGATGGTGGTGTTCAGCAGGGCAGAGCCGCCCTTGGCCAGCAAGTCCGTAATTTTGGTAAAAAGATCGTTATTGCCAAGATCGATCTCCGGCAGAGAGATGGCGTATTGCTCCAGTGCGGTGCGGAGGTCTTCATAGCGGACATCCAGCGTCTTGACATAGGCGGAGATGCTGGAGATGATATCTGCCAGCGTACTGCCCAGACGGGGCAGCACCACGAAGCACGCGGCGAAAAAGACGCCCAGCACAATAAGAAAGCTGAGCAGCAGGCAGATGGGACGGCGCAGTGCCGTAGCCGGCTTGCCGCAGCCATTCCTTAAAAAGAGCTTGTTCCACAAGCGCTCCAGCGGCGACATCAGAAGGTTCAGAATAAAGGCCAGCACAAGGCCGATGAGGACGGGGGAGAGAATGTCAAGCACGCTGTGCAAAAAACCGGTGAGCGTGGAAAAATGGGTAACCAGCCACCACATGAGGACGGCAGAGGCGATAAGCAGCAAGATTTGACGGGTAGATTTTTTGTTCGTTTCCAGAGTGATCCCTTCCTTCCTGCACCATAGTATCCCACAACCGCAGCGGCGAGTGGTGAAAATTTTATGAACGATGGCTTATTTTGTTTGCACAGCCTCTTGGAGCGCATTGGTCAGCCGTGCATAGTCCTGAAGCGTCAGCCGTTCACCGCGAACGGTGGGCGCCAGACCGCAGTCGGTTACGATATGCGTCAGATGCTCCTTGGACAGCTGATAGCCGGTTTGCAGGCTGTTGACCAGCGTTTTGCGCCGCAGGGCAAAGCCGGCCCTTACAGTGCGCCACAGAGCGGCCTCGGACACCACGTCCACGACCGGCGTTTTGCGCACGGGGCAATGGATCACGGCAGAGGTGACCTTGGGTGCGGGCAGGAAGCAGGAGGGGGGAACGGTGAACAGCAGCCGGGGTTCGGTATAGTACTGCATCAGCAGGGAGAAGGCGCCGTACTCCGGTGTTCCTGCTTCGGCGCAGATGCGCTGTGCCACCTCCTTTTGGATCAGAACGGTAAGACTGTCAAAGCAGCGGCTCTCAACGCACCGCGTCAGAATGGGAGTGGTGATATTATACGGCAGATTGGCGCAGAGAATAGGGCGCAGGCCGGCAAAGTGGGTCTGTACCACCTGATCGAGCGCCAGCTCCATGGCGTCCCCCTCTATGAGGGTAAAGTTATCCGCGCCGGACATCGTCTCCCGCAGCACAGGATAAAGACGCCGGTCCAGCTCCACGGACACCACTTTTTTGGCGCGCTGCACCAATTGGGCCGTCAGTGGGCCGATGCCGGGGCCGATTTCCAGCACGCCGGTATGCGCATCAGCCCCGCAGGCGTCGGCGATATCACGGGGGACCCAGCCCTCGATGAGAAAATTCTGTCCCAGAGACTTGGCAAAGTGAAAGCCATGCCGCGCCAGCAGAGCCTGTATGTCGTTGCGGTCGCAGAGATCCATAGCGGTACTCCTTTTTGAATGTGTTGCGGCCATTGTATCATAAACGCGCCTGCTTGACAATGGGGAGTGACGGCGTGAAATCGGAACGAATATGGCTGCCCGGCCCGCCATTACGTCTGGCGCAGGTGACCCCAGATAGTCCAGCGGGCAATGCTACAGGGAAGCCTCCTTCAAAAGCTTTTCCATATCCTGCGGCAGCGGCGCGGTAATATGGAGCGGTTCCTTCGTCAGCGGGTGGCGCAGCCACAGTTCATAGCTGTGGAGGGCGGGACGGGCGATGAGAGTCTTGTCCTCCGCGCCGTAGAGCCAGTCGCCGGTCAGCGGACAGCCGAGGGCGGCCATATGGAGCCGCAGCTGATGGGTGCGGCCGGTCAGGGGACGCAGCAGCAGAAGCGCACGGCCGTGGGCGGCAGACAGCACCTGATAGTGGGTATGGGAGGGGAGCCCTTCCGGGTCAATGCTGCGCTTGAGAAGGGAGTCGGGCTGCCGGCTGATGGGCAGCCGGATATCTCCCTCGGCCGGTTGGGGGACGCCGTCACAAATACCGCGGTACTCCCGGCGGAAGTCGTCAGTGTGGAGGCTGGCCATGCAGCGCTGATGGATATAGCCGCTTTTCGCCACCACCATCACGCCGGTAACGCCGCGATCCAGCCGGTTTACGGGGTGAAAGGCGCCGCCGCCCAGATAGTGGGACACTGCACCCGCCACGGTGACGGTCTCCTCGGTAAGGGCGGAAGAATGGACGGTGATGCCGGCAGGCTTATTGAGGATCAGGAGATCCTCGTCCTCCCACAGGATATCCAGCGGGTAATCCACGGGAATCGGCGCACTTTCGGTGGGGGGATCGGATACGTCTACGGCCAGAATGTCACCGGCGTGGGCCACGGCGCGGACCGTGACGGGGCGGTTATTGAGCATAATGGCATTTTCGCGCCATTTGAGTGACTTCAGCAGAGAGGAGGACAGATGCAGTTCCCGCAGCAGCAGCTGCTTGACCGTCAGGCCGGAGAGCGCCTGTGTAACAGACAGCGTCAGAATGCGCATGGATGCATCTCCTTTCAAAAAATATCAAATTCAGTATAGCACAAAAAGAAAAAATATGATAGACTATGTGGCACAATAGCAAATGAGAAAGGATGGTATATACCATGGCTTCTAAGGTGTATTTTGCCGATTTAAGGGCGGATTTCCGTGAGAATTTGCAGCAAAAACTGACACGGCTGATGAAAACCGCCGGAATGGGCGAGATCGATTTTAATGAAAAGTATGTGGCCATCAAGATGCATTTCGGCGAGCCGGGGAATCTGGCGTTTTTACGTCCTAACTGGGCCAAGACGGTGGTGGACTTTGTAAAGGAGCGGGGCGGCAAGCCCTTCCTGACCGACTGCAACACCCTGTATGTGGGCGGACGGAAAAACGCCCTAGATCATCTGGACAGCGCCATGCTCAACGGTTTCAATCCCATGACCACCGGCTGTCAGATCCTCATCGCCGACGGCCTGAAGGGCAACGACGAGGTAGAGGTTCCGGTGGCGGGCGGCGAGTATGTGAAGGCGGCCAAGATCGGTCGGGCTGTCATGGACGCCGATGTGTTTATTTCCCTGACCCACTTCAAGGGCCATGAGGAGGCGGGCTTCGGCGGTTGCCTGAAGAATATCGGTATGGGCTGCGGCAGCCGGGCCGGTAAGATGGAGCAGCACAACGCCGGTAAGCCCCATGTGGCGCAGAAGCACTGCATCGGCTGCGGCCAGTGCCGCAAGATTTGCGCCCACGGCGCGCCGATTATTGAGAACGGAAAGGCACATATCGATCACGACAGATGCGTGGGCTGCGGCCGCTGCATCGCTGTGTGCCCCAAGGACGCCGTGCGCATCGACTGGGATGAAACCACCACCAACCTGAACTGCAAGATTGCCGAGTACACCAAGGCGGTGGTGGATGGCCGCCCCTGCTTCCACATTTCGCTGGTCATTGATGTGTCCCCCAACTGCGACTGTCACAGCGAGAACGACATGGCCATCGTGCCCAATGTGGGCATGTTCGCCTCTTTCGATCCGGTGGCGCTGGATATGGCCTGCATCGACGCGGTAAATGCACAGACCCCGCTGCGGGGCAGTGCTGCCGATTGCCCGGAAGATCATGTCCATGCCCATGACCATTTCCAGCGGATTCACCCTGATACCAACTGGCGCAGCTGCTTGGCGCACGGTGAAAAGCTGGGGCTGGGCACCCGGGAATATGAACTTGTCAAGATCTGAACCTTCGCAGAAAAGAAGTCTCCGCCGGAGTAAGGCGGAGACTTCTTTTCTGTGCGCCGGATCAATCCTCATGCGGCTTTACCGCCTGATAGAGCATATTCCACACCACCTGATAGGCGTGGAGGGTGTCCGCGCCGTGGCAGACCATCCGCACCTCCATATCCGGATGCTGACGGAGAAAGTCCATAATGGCCTTCAGCGCCACATGGGCGGCCTGCAAGACCGGATAGCCGTAGACACCGGTGGAGATGGAGGGAAAGTCCACGCTGCGGCAGCCGTGGGCCGCCGCCAGCGCCAACGAATTGCGGTAGCAGGAGGCCAGCAGCGCCGCCTCGCCATGGCTGCCGCCCTGCCAGATGGGGCCGGGTGTATGGATCACATATCGACAGGGCAGGTTGTAGGCGGCAGTCAGCTTGGCCTGTCCCGTCTCGCAGCCGTGGAGCGTGCGGCATTCAGCCAGCAGTCCCGGCCCGGCGGCGCGATGGATGGCGCCGTCCACGCCGCTGCCGCCCAAAAGTGAGCAGTTGGCGGCATTGACGATGGCATCGGCATGGGAGAGGGTAATATCCCCTAAAACAATGGAAAAAGACATCGTATTACCTCGGATCAATAAATGGAAGAAGGGTAGACGGTTACATGGCGAGATAAGACCGGCATACGCTATTGGCGGTCTGCGCCAACTGTTCCTCATCCACGGTGGCCAGACGGCCCTCTCGAACGGTGACGCGGCCCTGTACCACCGTATAGTCCACCGGGCCGCGGACACCCACGGTAGCCAATACGGATTTGGCGTCAAAGCAGGCGCCTGTCAACTCCAGACGGCGGCTGTCGATCAGGAACAGGTCGGCGCATTTGCCGACGGAGAGCTGGCCAATGTCGTCCCGGCCCAGCAGGCGGGCACTGCCCCGGGTGGCCATCTTCAGCACGTCGTAGCCACTGGGAGCCTGACGGCTGGCGGTCAGGCGGTGCAGCAGGTAGGCCACCCGCAGCTCCTCCATGAGACTGGAGCCGTCGTTGGAGGCGCTGCCGTCCACCGCCAGACCTACCGGCACACCCAGCGCCAGCATCTCCGGGATACGGGCCACACCGCTGGAGAGCTTCATGTTGCTGATGGGGCAGTGGGCCACGCCGGTGCCGGTCTGCGCCAGCAGGCGCAGCTCCTCATCGTTGAAGTGAATGCCGTGGGCGAACCACACATCGCTGCCGATCCAGCCCAAGCGCTCCATGTATGCCAGCGGGCGAACGCCCTCCCGCGCCAGCATGAAATCCTCCTCGTCTTTGGTCTCACACAGGTGGGTGTGGAGCCGCACACCGTATTGACGGGCCAGAAGGGCGCTTTGCCGCAGCAGCTCCGCCGACACGGAGAAGGGGGAGCAGGGTGCCAGCGCTACGCGGTGCATGGCACCGTAAGAGGGATCGTGGTATTTCTCAATGCAGCGGATGGAGTCCGCCATGATCTGATCCACCGTCTGCACCACGCTGTCCGGCGGCAGGCCGCCGTCCTTTTGGCTCAGATCCATGCTGCCGCGGCTGGCGTACATCCGAATGCCCAGCTCGTCTGCGGCAGCAAACTGCGCCCCCAGCAGGTCGCCCGCTCCGGCGGGAAATACATAGTGGTGGTCAAAGCAGGTGGTGCAGCCGTGCTTCATCAGTTCGCCCATTCCGGTGAGGCTGGATAGACGGACTACGTCCTCTCCCAGATTCTTCCAGATCTCATATAACGTTCTGAGCCAGTCAAACAGCTCCATGTTCTGCACCTGAGGAAGATTGCGGGAGAACACCTGATAGAGGTGATGGTGGGTGTTGACCAAACCGGGGTAGCACAGCATATGGCTGGCGTCAATGACCTCATCGGCGGTGGCGGTCAGATTGTGGCCGATGGACTGGATAAAGCCGTCCTTACAGTATATATCAACGTTTTTCAGCAGCTGGTCGCTATCATCACAGGTGACCAGCTGGGCAATGCTGCGAATGAGCAGGGTGGACATGGTGCTTCCTCCTTATGGGAATATGTGAATAGGAAAAAAGAGCAGGCCGCAAGCGGCCTACTCTTTTTTTGCGTGGTCAGCGTTCCTCGCGGAAGTAGGAGAGACCGAGGGACGCAGGGGGCTGATCCTCCCGCTTTTTACGCAGGGAGACAACGATCAGCACGATCAGCGTGATGGCGTAAGGCAGCATCTTGTACAGCTCCTTCACGGCCATCTGCGCACCGGTGGGCAGATAGATGTTCAGAATGTACAATCCGCCGAACAGGATGGAGGCCAGAATGCTGACATTGGGACGCCAGATGGTGAAGATAACCAGCGCGATGGCCAGCCAGCCGCGGTCGCCGAAGGCGTTGTTGGACCATACGCCGTTGGCGTAGTCCATCACGTAGTACAGGCCGCCCAGACCTGCGATCATGGAGCCGATGCAGGTGGCGAGGTATTTATACTTGGTGACGTTGATACCGGCGGCATCGGCAGTGGAAGCGCTTTCGCCCACGGCACGCAGGTGCAGTCCGGTGCGGGTATGATTCAGGAAGTAGGAGGCGCCCAGTGCAACGATGATGGCCACGTAGGCCAGAAAACCGTAGGACAGGAACAGCTGGCCGAACCAGCCGGTGCTGCTGGCACCGGGCAGCGTGGTCTTGAAGAACAGACTGGTGTTGGATAGAGCGATAGAGGGAACCTCACTATTGGTCAGCTTGATGAGGGAGCCGCCGAAGAAGTTGCCCACGCCCACGCCGAAGGTGGTCATGGCAAGACCGGTCACGTTCTGGTTGGCCCGGAGGGTCACCGTCAGGAAGCAGTACAGCAGACCCATCAGCAGAGAGCCCAGCAGCGAGCAGAGGACAGGGATCAGAATGGCCAGAAAGCCGTTAAGCTGTCCGCCGGCGGACTGCTCATAGAAGAACGAGCCGATGACGCCGCTGATACCGCCCACATACATGATGCCGGGGATACCCAGGTTCAGGTTGCCGGATTTTTCCGTCAGAATTTCGCCGGTGCTGCCGAACAGCAGGGGGATGCCCTGCATAACAGCGCGGGGGAAGAAAGATATAAAGTTAAAACCCATCCGTCATGCCTCCTTTCTGCTGCTCTTGCGCAGGCTGACCTTATAGGTGATGAAGAACTCGGTAGCAATAATGAAGAACAGGATGATACCGGTGAGAATGTCAGCGAAGGAGTGGTTCAGGTACAGGGTACTGGCCACCTCGCTGGCGCCGCGGTCCATGGTCACCAGCAGCAGCGAGGAGGCGATCATGATGAAGGGATTGAACTTGGACATCCAGG